>CANGRP010000116.1 GCA_947456005.1 Caulobacteraceae bacterium | reverse complement strand
GTGAGCGTCAGTCGGACAGCCGCCCGCCCCCGGTCCAGGCCGTTCCGCGACAGGGTTTCCCGGGCGGCGGCCTCCAGGCGCTGGGGCTCGGGCGGCGGCGGCAGTCCAAGAGCCGCAGCAGAACTGGCCAGGCGGTGGAAGTGCAGCGCGGCGTGCGCCAGGGCGCCGTCCATGGCCAGCAGGGTCTCGAACACTCCATCTCCGAGGGTCAGCCCCCGGTCATCGGCCGGCAGGACATCGCCGTCCTCGAGCCACTCGCCGTCGCGCCAGATGATCATGGGCAGGTTCCCGAGATGGCCTGGACCAACCGCTGGGCCTTGGCCTCGGTCTCCAGGGTCTCGGCCTCCGGATCGGAGTCCGTCGTAATCCCGCAGCCGACCCGGAAGGCCACCGACCAGCCGTCCGGCGTCTCCCGGCAGGTGGCGGTCCGGATCAGGACGCTGGAGTCGATCTCCCCGTCGGCCGCGGCGCGGAAGATGGACCCGTAGTCCGCCCCGCGGGGTGAGCCCTCGATCTGGCGGATGGCGTCCATGGCCCGACGCTTCGGCGCACCTGTGATGGAGCCGGCCGGGAAGCAGGCCTCCAGCAGGTCGATGGCGCTCCTGTCCTCTTCCAGGACCCCTTCCACGTGCGAGACCAGGTGATGGACGTTGGGCAGGGTCGACAGCTCAAAGAGCCGGGGCGTGCGCACCGATCCTGGCCGACAGGCCCGCGACAGGTCATTCCGCATCAGATCGACGATCATCAGGTTCTCCGCCCGGTCCTTCTCGCTGGCCAGGAGGCTGCGGGCGTTCAGCGCATCAGCCTCCGGAGTGGACCCGCGCGGCGCTGTGCCCTTGATGGGACTGGTGAGGGCCAGACGTCCCTGCGGCGTGTTGCGGACCCGGACCAGCCGCTCCGGCGAGTTGGAGACGATGGCGCAGCCTGGCAGGCGGAGGTAGGCCGCGAAGGCGGCGGGGCTCGAGCGGGCCAGCCGCCTGAAGAGATCGAAGGGATGGTCGCCTTCCCCGAGTCGGCCCTCGAACCGGCGGGAGATGTTGGCCTGGTAGAACTCGCCACAGGCGATCCGCGCCCGGACCGCCTCGACCTTGCCGCCGAAGTTCGCCCGGGGCTCCACGTCGGCAATACAGCCCAAACCAGGGACGGGCGGGGGAGGGGGGCGAACTTCAAGGAGGGCCAGGAGGCTGGCGCGCCCTTCCGGCGCGGCGTCAGGCGTCTCGACCATGTGCACCCGTCGGGCGTCGTGGTCGAAGACCAGCACCCGGTCGTAAAGCCCCAACGCCGAGGGCGGACCGGCCTGAGGACACCCCGCGTCATAGCCCAGCACTCCGGCGATCCCGGGCCGGAAGGGGGAGGCGTCGGACGGCCTACCGGTCTGAGGCAGACCTTCCAGCCAGATCCTCGCCCTGGCCAGCGCCCCGCCCGCATCAGCCACAACCTCCCGGGACCGGGGATGGGCGAAGATCGCGCTCCAACGACCTTCCTCGCCATCGCCCAGGCACAGAAGGGCGAAGGGCATGTCCCGGAGCGGGTGGAAGGCCTCCAGCGGGTGTCGCCAGGGCAGGGGGAGGTGCGGCTGAGCCATCAGCGCCTAGGTCGGTCCCAACGGCCGACAAGGCAAGCCCGTCGCAGGCGATTTCCAATATCTGAGAATAATTCGCATTTACGTCTGAGCGAGTCCTTGTTAGGAACGATTGTCATTTACATTCGCATTCCGTGTCAGGCTTTGCATGCGTTCCCAGGTTTCCCTCCTCGTCCTCGCGACCCTCGCCTTCGGGGCGGTGGCGGCGCGCGCCGAGGAGGACGTGGCCCAGGTCTCTCCTTTGATCATCACCGCGCAGGTGGATGACGGCTACCTGCCCGGACGGCTCGACACAGCCCTCCGTATTGCGGCCGACCTACGTGACATTCCCCAGTCCGTCGGTGTGGTCTCGTCCCAGCTGATCCGCGACCAGGCCATGCAGTCCATGGCGGACGTCCTGCGCTATGTGCCGGGCGCGACAATCGGGCAGGGGGAGGGGCACCGTGACGCCCCGAACCTGAGGGGGAACGCCTCCACGGCGGACTTCTTCGTCGATGGGGTCCGGGACGACGTCCAGTACTACCGCGATCTCTACAACACCGAGCGGGTGGAGGTCCTGCTGGGCCCCAACGCCATGATCTTCGGACGCGGCGGCGGTGGCGGGGTGATCAACCGGGTCACCCGGGTCGCCGATGGACGTCGTCATGTCGGCTTGAGCCTTGAGGCCGGGGACTTTCGGCATCTGCGGGTTGTCACCGATCTCGGCGCACCCTTCAGCACCTCCCTTTCAGGTCGGTTGAACGCCCTCCATGAGCGCTCTGGGAGCTACCGCGACCACGCCAATATCGAGCGGTGGGGCGTCAATCCCTCCATAACGCTTCGCGCCGATAGCGGACTGACCGCTACGCTCTCTTATGAGCGGTTCGTGGACGACCGCACCATCGACCGCGGCGCACCGTCCTTTCAGGGGCGCCCCCTCGAGATTCCTCTATCGGCCTACTTCGGTGATCCCTCACATAACTGGTCCCGGTTCGAAGGCGATACCGTCCGGTTGGCCTTTGAACAGCCCCTTAGTTCGGACCTGACCTTCCGTCACCGGACGGTTTGGGGCGGCTACGACAAGGGTTATGGAAACGTCTTCGCCTCAGGTCCGGCGGTGGCGGATGCACTGGGCCGGCCGTCGACCTATCCGCTTCAGGCCTATCGCGCCTACACGGACCGCACCAACCTCTTCAGCCAGGGGGATCTTGTCTGGACCCAGGGTGAGGAGGGCGCCAGGCGGGTCTTCCTGGCGGGCGTGGAGATCGGTCGTCAGGAAACCGACAACCTCCGTGAGACGGGTCGGTTCGGCGGACCTAACGGGCTCCTGACCCTGACCGGGATCCCCGTATCCGACCCCACTCGTCGGAATCTGACGGTTTCATATGCGAACGCCGGGTCGGACGCCCGGAACTCGGGGGTGGCCACGATCACCGCGGTCTTCGCTCAGGTCCAGGCGGATCTCGGCTCGAAGGTCCAGGTCGTGGCCGGACTTCGCCATGACGTCTTCAGCCTCGACCTGAAGGACAAGAGAGCCTCAGCCACAGGCCGCCGTGACTTTTCGCGCACCGATAGGATCTGGTCGCCTCGCCTCGGCGTTCTCGTACGCCCCTCGGAGCCCCTGACGCTTTACGCCGGCTATTCGGTCTCCAGCCTGCCTGCGTCGGGTGACCAGTTCGCAGGCCTCGCCCTCTCGACGGAAGCGCTGAAGCCGGAATCCTTCCGGAATCTGGAGGCTGGGTTTAAGGCGGACCTCGGTCCCCGTCTGATGGCCACCGGTGCGGCCTATCAGCTGGACCGCGAGAACACGCAGGCTCTGGATCCCGTGACTCCGGGCCGTATCGTGCAGACAGGCGCCCAGAGGAGCACCGGGCTCGAGCTCAGCCTGTCCGGCAAGGTCTCCGACCGTTGGGAGACTGTGGCGACACTGGCCGTTCAGTCCGCCAAGATCACCCGCCAGACCTCTGCGGCGCCCGTGGGCCGGCGGGCGGCCCTGACCCCGGACCTGACCGCGTCGGTCTGGAACAAGTTCGAGATGACCCCGAGTGTCTCGGTGGGACTGGGCGTGGTGCATCAGAGCGAGATGTACACCTCGATCTCCAACGCGGTCACCCTGCCGGGCTTCACCCGGGTCGACGGCGCCGTCTTCCTGAAGGTCGGCGAGGACTACCGCCTGCAGCTCAATGTCGAGAACCTGGGCGACATCACCTGGTCGCCCACCAGCCATGGCGACAACAACATCCAGCCCGGCGCCCCGCGTACGGTGCGGATCTCGATCTCCCGGGGCTTCTGAGGTCAGTAGCCAGGGGGTGGACGGAAGCCGCCGTTCAGGGTCTCGATGAGTCCCGCCGCCGCCAGGGTCGTCATGTCGCCCCAGAGGGGCCCGATCACCTGCAGGCCGACGGGCAGGCCCTCGTCCGACAAGGCGACGGGGACAGCGGTCGCGGGCAACCCCGGAAGCGTCGCCAGGCCCGCCCAGACCAGGTGCCGCAGATAGGCGACCTCGACGCCATCCACGTTGAGTTTCCGGGCCCCCATTGCGCCCTCGATCACGTGCGGGAAGGCCGGGGTCGGGGCGATGGGCGCCAGCAGGATGTCATAGTCCCCAAAGAACCGGGCGTAGTCCGCCCGGAGCCGGTGCCGCCGCTCGTCGGCCGCCTTCCAGTCCTGATGGCTGGCGGCGTAGCCCGGCGACATGGCGGCGTTCAGGAGCTCGCGATAGAGGCCGTTCTGGTCAGCCAGGGAGGGACCTGGAAGGCCGGGTTCTGAGACGATCGCCCCTGCCGCCGCCAGGCGGGCGCCGACCTCGCGCACTGCGGTCTTGCAGGCCGCCGACGTCGGCGCGGCCGGGTCTTCCACATGGATGGCGACCCTCAGGCCCCGGGCGGAATGGGCGCGGCGGGAGGCTGGTGGAAGCCGGGCGCCCGGGATGCCGCCGGTGGTCACGGAGGTCAGGATGTCCAGCCCCAGGCGGATGTCGGCGACGGACCGGCCCATGGGCCCGGCGACCACCAGGTCCATCAGGGCGTGGGCCCAGACCGGCGGACGCGGGCCTTCGCCAAAGCGGTCCACTGCGTTCCATGTGGGCTTGTGGCCGAAGACGCCATTGTAGTGGCAGGGCACGCGGATGGATCCGCCAATGTCGCTGCCCAGCTCCAGCAGGGTCATGCCTGCGGCCAGCGCGGCTCCCGAGCCGCCGGATGACCCGCCTGCGGTTCGCTCCGGGTTCCAGGGGTTGCGGCACAGGCCGTGGATGTCGTTGTAGCTCTGGATGTCCCCGCCGAACTCCGGGAGGTTGGTCTTGCCGAAGATCACGGCGCCCGCCGCCCGCAGCGCGGCCACCGCCGGGGCGTCCGCCTCGGGCGTGTAGTCGGTCAGGGGAACGTGGCCCGAGGTGGTGACCAGCCCCCGGGTCGCGAAGATGTCCTTGATGGTCATCGGCAGGCCGTGGAGCGGACCGGTCAGGCGCCCCTGCCGGCGGGCCTCGTCGGCGGCGCGGGCCGCGCGGAAGGCGCCGTCGACGTCAAGGGCGACCACGGCGTTAAGCACCGGATTGAACCTCTCGACCCGCTCCAGCAGGGCCGCCAGCAGGGCCTCGCTGGTGATGACGCCGCGAGCCAGGGCGTCCAGCGCCTCGGTCGCTGTGGCTGTCGAGAGGTCGATCATGGCCGGGTCACTCCAGAAGGGATTGTAGTTCGTCGAAGCGGGCTAGCGTCATCTGCGTATCGCATCGCAGCCGGGCCGCTTCCCGGGGGATGGCCTCGGTGGACGCTCCCGCCGCCTCAATCTCGCAGTCGGCCGCCTTCTTGCGCACCCAGGCCCGTTGCAACTCCAGGAGTTGGGCCCGGGTGTTGTCGGGCAGGGCTCTCCACAAGACGTTGATCTTCTGGGCGGCCAGCTTGTTCTCGGCGGCCGAAAGATCGAGGTCCGCCTGCTGCGCGGCCTGAACCTGCCTGGCGGTCTCCGCGGCGGCCGCTGCGTCCTGGGCCGCCCTGGCCTGGGCGGCGCCCTCGATCTCGGGCCGAGCCAAGTGGGCGCCGACCAGTTGGCCCAAGGCGGTGAGTTGGAACCCCGGCCCCTCGACCTCGCCGTAGATCTTGTCCCGTTTGTCCGTGGGCTGGACGCTGTACTCGATGTCGAAAGTCAGGGCGTCGGCCGAACGCTTCACGCCAGCCTGTTCGAACAGGCTGTCAACGTCGCCCATGTCCAGCAGCTTCCGGGTCTGGTCGGCGTCCTGGATCATGGAGAGGGGCGCCACGATCCGGGCGGTCCCTGCGCAGAATCGCTTGGTGCTGTCCGGATCCTTCTTGGTCGTCCGGATGTCTTCGAGGGTCATCCTGAGCTCAGCGACCGTGGCCCCGATCCTGGAGCTGCCCGCCAGGCGGGTCCCATTCTCGGCCTCGAGATCGGCCTCAGCGGCCTTCCCGACCTGATCTCGCAGGATGGAGATGATCACCTCCTGGGAGGCCTCGCTCGTACAATCTGCGCCCGCGACGCCGCAGCTGGACAGAAGGGTCGCCAAGGCGGCCGCCGGAATGAACTTGAAGGGCCTCATGTCCAGTATCCCCCCCCTCTTCGGCGAAGCCTAGAAGGTGATTGTTAATCCGACGGAAAAGGGCCGGTGGGTCAATGGCATGACCCCCGTTGGGCTCGCTTCAGGGCGTCGTCAGGAGGGCTGTCGCCAGTCTGCGGACGATGGCCTCGGCGTCTTCCCGCGACAGACCCTGCTCGCGCCGGAGACGGGACCAGGCCTCAAAGCTGAGGAGCAGGTCGAGGGCCTCCAGCCTGCCGGGCTCGGCGCAGGCGGCGGGGAGGTCCTTGGCCAGCGCCTGTCTGAGATTGGAGACCATCTGGGCATGGCCGCGCGACAGGAAGTCCGAGCGGTGCCGGTGCGCGATCGAGGCGTGCTTGAAGGGGAAGATCCTCTCGTAGGCTTCGGCCCGGCGCCAGATGATCTCCGAAAGGCGTCCCGCCTCCTCCCTAGACCCGAAGGGCTGGGTCGCCAGGTCTGAGAGCTCGCCCTCGATGGTGCTGCTCATCTCCGCGTAGAGGCTGTCCATGTCGCGGAAGTGGCGAAAGACGGTCCTCAGGCCCACCTCGGCGCGGATGGCCACGCGCTCGGCCCCGGGGGCCACCTCGCCCTCGCGCATGAAGTCCAGCATGGCCGCGATAATGCGTTTGCGGCTGTCCTCGCCACGTCGTCGCCGGCCGTCGGTTTGCTGAGTCTCGCGGGTCATCCCGCCAGAAGGGCCTCGCAGTCGGTTCCGTCAAGGGCGCGGTCCACGATCGCACGGGCGTCCGGGGCCAGGGCGGCATGCGCTTCCCTCAGGGCCTTCAGGCACTTCGCCTGGTAGGGGAAGGGCTGCTGGCTCCAGGCCTGCCCGTCGACCTCGGCGGTGACCTCAGTGGCGCCGGCCGCCACCGCCCGGGCGTTGGCCAGCATCACCGGGGTGTAGACCCGGCCGACCTCGCACAAGAGGGCCTTCAGGGTCGGCGGCGGGTTCGCCGGATCGATCCAGTCCCCGTCAGCGGGCTCCACGCCGGACTGGTCCTCCATCATGCCGACCCAGGCGGTGACCCGCGGGGCGACCGAAAGGGTCAGGGCGGCGGGCGTCGGATCGAACTCCGCCAGCTGGGTCAGCTGGCCGTAGGTCGCAAAGTCGCTGGCGCCGGGGCGGCGGCCCATCAGGTAGGGCATGACCCTCAGATGGGCCTCGAAGGCTTCCAGGAAGCGACGATAGCTTGCCTCGATGATCGGACCGGTGACGGCGTTGGAGCCGACATAGCGGAGCCGGCCGATCTGCCGCTCGGCGACGGCCCGTCCGCGCTCGGCCAGGTCTGCATCCGGGACCGACAGTCCGCGCCAGCAGGGCAGGATGGCCGAGGCCTTGGCGATGTCTGCGGCGTAGGCCCAGCGGTAGTGGAACATGGCCTTGGTCAGCCACTCGTCGGCATAGTCCTCGACCAGGGCGTCGAGGAAGGCCAGGGCGGCGTCCCCGGGGATCAGGCTGCGGTCTCCGTGGTCCCGCTCGAACCGGCGGATGAGGGGCGTGGAGTCCGTCACCGCCTCCAGGGCGCCATCGGCGCCGGGCAGGTAGAAGGTCGGCAGCAGGGGCACCTTGGCCCTCGGCAGTTCAGCCAGGGCCGGGTTCGAGACGATGAGGTAGCGGTAGGGGATCCGGCGATAGCGCAACACCGCCAGCATCTTGCGGGTGTAGGGCGATCCGGGGGCGCCGGAGAGGGCGACGGGCTCGGTCATGGCGTGGCTCCTGGTCAGCGAAGGCGGTTGGAGTGGCGGATGTCCGTGGACCCCGCCGGCAGTGTGATCAAGTCGCCGTCCCGGCCCACGCGGACCGGACCGCCAAAGATCTTCCGGCTGTCGCCCAGGAAGGGCCCCTCCAGCGCCCGGAGGGGGAGGGGCGGGACGATGTGGGTCAGGAGCAGGTAGCGGACCTTCGCCCGGCCGGCGAGGGCGGCGATGGCCTCAGGGTCTGCATGGTAGTCGGTGATGTCGGCGAAGATCTTCACCAGGTTGGCCCGGCCGGCCCGCTCTGCTGCGGCC
>CANGRP010000115.1 GCA_947456005.1 Caulobacteraceae bacterium | reverse complement strand
GCCACGGCGCCGGCGGCGATGGCCTCGTCGGGCGCCATTTCCGCGGTCAGCGCCGAGCGGTTCTGGCGGATGACGGCGTTGACCTCGGCCTCAATGGCCTCGATCTCGGCGGCGGTCACCGGACCGCCATGGCTGAAGTCGAAGCGCACGCGCTCGCCGTCCACCATCTGGCCCTTCTGGGCCACGTGCGGGCCCAGGACATGGCGCAGGGCCGCGTGCAGGAGGTGGGCCGCCGAGTGATTGGCCTTGGTGGTGCGACGCAGGTCCGCATCGACGGCCAGCCGGATCCTGTGACCGACCTGAAGTTCACCCTCCAGGATCTCGATTTCATGAATGAAAAGGTCGCCCGCCTGCTTCTGGGTGTCGAGCACGCGCCCCCGTCCGCCGGACCAGGTCGCCACGCCCACATCCCCCGCCTGGCCGCCGCCCTCGGCGTAGAATGGAGTGCAGTCGAAGACGGCGAAGACGGTCTCGCCGGCGCCGGCGGAGGGCGTCTCTTCCCCCCCGCGGACCAGGCTCACCAGCTCGCCCTCGGCCTCGGTGCGCTCATAGCCCAGGAACTCGGTGGCGCCGAGGCGCTCGCGGATGCTGAACCACTCGGCGGCGGCCGCCGCCTGGCCCGAGCCCGTCCAGGCCTCCCGGGCCATCTCGCGCTGGCGGCGCATGGCGTCCTGGAACCCGTCCAGGTCCACGGACACGCCCCGGGCGCGCAGCGCGTCCTGGGTCAGGTCGAGGGGGAAGCCGTAGGTGTCGTAGAGGCGGAAGGCCACCTCGCCGGGCAGGCGGTCGCCCTCGCCAAGGCCGGCAGTCGCGTCCTCCAGGAGGGCCATGCCGCGGCCGAGGGTGCGGCGGAAACGCTCCTCCTCCTGGCGCAGGGTCTCCACGATCATGGGCTCGGCGCGACGGAGCTCCGGATAGGCCTCACCCATCTCGGTGACCAGGGTCGGCGCCAGCCGGTGCATCAGGGGCTCCTGGGCGCCCAGGAGGTGGGCGTGCCGCATGGCCCGGCGCATGATGCGGCGCAGGACATAGCCCCGGCCCTCGTTGGAGGGTGAGACGCCGTCGGCGATCAGGAAGCTGGAAGAACGCAGGTGGTCGGCGATGACCCGGTGGGAGGCCGCCTCCCCGCCAGGACCCACCAGGCCCTGGGAGGCCGAGATCAGGGTGCGGAAGAGGTCGGTGTCATAATTGTCGTGCACGCCCTGCAGGACTGCGGTGATGCGCTCCAGGCCCATGCCGGTGTCGATCTGCGGCTTGGGCAGGGGGCGACGGGTCCCGTCGGCCAGCTGCTCGAACTGCATGAAGACCAGGTTCCAGATCTCCACGAACCGGTCGCCATCCTGCTCGGGACTCCCGGGGGGGCCGCCCCAGATGTGCTCGCCATGGTCGTAGAAGATCTCCGAGCACGGACCGCAGGGGCCGGTGTCGCCCATCGACCAGAAATTGTCGCTGGTCGCGATGCGGATGATCCTGTGGTCCGGCAGGCCCGCAATGCGCTTCCAAAGGTCGGCCGCCTCGTCGTCGGTATGATAGACCGTGACGCAGAGCTTCTCGGCCGGAATGCCGAAGTTGCGGGTCAGGAGCCCCCAGGCCAGCTCGATGGCGCCTTCCTTGAAATAGTCGCCGAAGGAGAAGTTCCCCAGCATCTCGAAGAAGGTGTGGTGGCGAGCCGTGTAGCCGACATTGTCCAGGTCGTTGTGCTTGCCGCCGGCCCGGACCGACTTCTGGGACGAGGCCGCCCGAAGGGTGGGCGGGGTCTCGGCGCCTGTGAAGTAGTTCTTGAACGGCACCATGCCGGCGTTGACGAACAGGAGGGTCGGGTCGTTCTGCGGCACCAGGGGCACCGAGGGGATGACCTGGTGATTGTTCGCCTGGAAGTAGTCCAGGAAGGTCGAGCGGATTTCGTTCAGACTGGGCATGGCGCGGCTTCTGGACTGTCGGAGCGGTGGTCAAGAGCCCGACGGCCGGACCCTTGCTGCACCGCAGAAGCCAGAGGGTTTACGGGAGTTGAACGGCCTCGCCAAGATCAAGGCCGCACGCCGCCGCCCCTTGGGTCCGGGACCCCGGCGCTCAGGCCCGGATCCCAAACCTTTGAGGGGGATTACTCCGCGTCGTCCTCGGCGGTGGGACCGACCAGGAGCTCTTCTTCGATCACCTCGCGGGCGCCGCGCACCTGGGCCTCGATCTGGCCGGCGATGTCCGGGTTGGCCCGCAGGAACTCGCGGACATTGTCCCGGCCCTGGCCGATGCGCTGGCTGTTCCAGGAGAACCAGGAGCCGGACTTCTCGATCACACCGGCCTTGACGCCCAGGTCGATGATCTCGCCCAGCTTGGAGATGCCCTCGCCGTACATGATGTCGAACTCGACCTCGCGGAACGGCGGGGCGACCTTGTTCTTGACGACCTTCACGCGGACATTGTTGCCGATGATCTCGTCCCGGGCCTTGACCGAACCGGTCCGGCGGATGTCCAGGCGGACCGAGGCGTAGAACTTCAGGGCGTTGCCGCCCGTCGTGGTCTCGGGCGAGCCGTACATGACGCCGATCTTCATCCGGATCTGGTTGATGAAGATGATCATGGTCTTGGCCTTGGAGACCGAGGCCGTGAGCTTGCGCAGGGCCTGGCTCATCAGGCGGGCCTGGAGGCCGGGCAGGGAATCGCCCATCTCGCCCTCGATCTCGGCCCGGGGCGTCAGGGCCGCCACGGAGTCGATCACGATCACGTCGATGGCGTTGGAGCGCACCAGGGTGTCGGTGATCTCCAGGGCCTGCTCGCCCGTGTCGGGCTGGGCGACGAGGAGTTCATCGAGGTTGACCCCCAGTTTGCGGGCGTAGGCCGGGTCCAGGGCGTGCTCGGCGTCGATGAAGGCGGCGGCGCCGCCGGCCTTCTGGACCTCGGCCACCACATGCAGGGCCAGGGTGGTCTTGCCCGAGCTTTCCGGGCCGTAGATCTCGATGATCCGCCCCTTGGGCAGGCCGCCGATGCCCAGGGCGATGTCCAGGCCGAGGGAGCCCGTGGACACCGCCTCGACCTCCATGGTCGCCTTGTCCCCGAGCTTCATGACGGCGCCCTTGCCGAAGGCCCGGTCAATCTGGGTCAGCGCCGCCTCAAGGGCCCGCTGCTTCTCACCGTCTTCTTTCACTACGAGCCTCAACGCCGCCTGATTGGTCATGATCCGGGGTCCTTATCCCATGATTCCGCGGCCCGGGGCCGCCCATCGGCGCCTACCGCCGATGACCCATGGAATACCCGGTTTGTTCCGTGTTCGCAACATGTTCTCTCGGGGCGCAGACCGCACGTTACGACCGTTTTTGACGCCTACCACTGCCGAACGCGGCCGATGTCCACGTGTACGAAGTCGGACTGCGGATAGTAGCCGACGCCGCCGCGCCCCAGGGCGAGGGCGGCCTTGCGCACCTGACCCAGCTCGACACCGGGGACGCGGATATCCACGGCCATGCCCTGCATGTGGAGGCTCCGGGTGGCGACGCCTGAAGAGCGGGCGTTCAGGGCGGCGTTCGAGGCTGGGGAGCGATAGCCGGACACGACCTGCACCGCCCCCTGCCCGCCCCGCGTCTCCGAGAGGGAGGCGACGAGGTCCAGGAGTCCCGGGGCGATGGGATGGACGGCGCCGGTCCGGTGGTCCCGGAGAATCCGGTCGATGGCGGACAGGGCGTCAGGCAGGTAGCGCCCGGCCTCGAAATAGGTGGCGGCCAGCCTCTCGCCCGTATGCAGGTTCAGGAGGGCGAGCCGGCGGGGGGCGGCGGCCGAGGCGCCACTGGCGATGAAGGAGGGTGCGGCGAGGCCCAGGGCTCCGGCCAGCAGGCGGCGGCGTCCGATCATGGACAGGTCTCCTCTGCGCCCCGGGGACTGTCTGCCCGCCGCGCCTCCGCCTGGCAACCCTGAAGCGGATCACAATCCCGGCAGGGCCTGGGCCAGTCGCGCATCCCACCCGTAGACATCGTCGAGGAAGCCCGCCCGCCCGTCCGGGTCGATGCGGACCGTCCAGTGAACGACCACCAGGGCGACAGGCCTGGACAGGGCGATGCGCTGGGTGCGCCCTGTGGCGAGGTCCGCGGACAGGCGCCCGCCGCCCCGGCCCTGGGGCGCCAGCAGGAGGTCGGCCAGGGCCAGGGGGTGCTCCACCCGCATGCAGCCGTGGCTGAGGTGACGCTCCCGCAGCCGGAAGGCCTCCCGGCCCGGGGTGTCGTGAAGGAAGACCCCGAAGGGACTGACCAGATCAAACTTGACGAGCCCGAGGGCGCTGCGGGGACCCGGCGCCTGCTGAAGGCGGCCGTCAAGCTGCACAAAGTCGTTCCGCTCAAGATAGCCGGGGTCGAGGGCCGCCTTGGGCAGGATCTCTTCCCGGGCGATGCGGTCAGGTACATTCCAGGGCGGGTTCAGGACCACGCCGTTGATCTCGGACAGGAAGAGCGGGGTGGGATCGCGCACGGCGCCGACGATCACCCGGAAGGTGCGGACACGGCGGCCGTCCCGGTACAGGGCGCCGACGGCGCCGGCCGTATCGATCTCCACCCGGTCAGGCGGCAGGGGCCGGGGCAGCCAGCGCCAGCGCTCCAGGTTGGCCTCGATCCGGGCGAGGCGGGTCGCGGCGGGCTCCGCCAGGCGGGCCCGTGTCGCGGACCCGACAATGCCGTCGGCCTCCAGACCATTCCGCGCCTGCCAGGCGACCAGGAACTGCTTCAGGGGCGGATCGAAGACGTCCGGTCGGTCGGGCTCGGGCGGCCCGGCGTCCTCGGCAGCCAGCCTCTGGCGCAACGCCAGGACACCCGGGCCGATGTCCCCTGGTCTAAGACGCAGGTCCAAAGGCAGATCCGGCCAGCCGCCGCCGTCTACGATCGCGGCGTAGCGCCGCCGCGCCTGGGCGAGGGCCGCGTAGGCCTCACCGTTGGGGGACAGGGTGGCCGACCAGGCCGCCAGACGGCCGGAGGCATACGCGCTGGCCATTTCCCGCTCCGGAGACCGGGTCGGAGGCGCCTGGGCCCAGAGCGGATCCAGGTCGGCGGGCCGCACGCGAAGCCCCAGCTCGGCCTGCGCCAGGCGCTCTGTCGCTTCCCAGGCCTCAGCATCACTGGCGCCGGGGGGCGGAGGGGTACGCCCCGCCTGCGCGAAGGCGGCCTCGAGGGCGGCGCGATCGACGCTGGACAGGGCGAGGTCGGGAGGCGGCGCAGCGCCGGCGACCGCCGTCAGCCCCGCCGCAAGGGCGAGGGCGGCAAGGACGGCGTGCAGCTTCATGCCTGGACTCCCGGGTCGGACGGCGAGCCCCCCGACCCCTCGTTCGGGCCGAGAATAGGCGGCGTGCGGCGCCTGCAGCAATCCTGGGATGAACCCGGACCCCCCTTCCCTCCGGGCGCCGGACGGTCAAGGATGGAAACGACCCACCGGGAGGAGGCTCCGACATGACCAACACCGCCGCACCGACCGCCGAGGCCACGGACTGGGCCGCCCTTTCGGCCGAACTTGAGCAGACCCTCCGGCTACGCTCCATCCCCTTCGCGATGAAGATGTTTGAAAGTCGGGCGGACATGGAGGCCATTCCCCGCATCCGCCGCCCCAGCGCCGTCCACACCCTGGACCAGGTGGTGGGCCAGGCCTCACGCCTGGGATGGACGGTGGGCGTCACCGCCGACGACCTGGTCGGCGCCCAGTGCCGGGCCGTCGTGGGCCTGGGCGGCGCCAAGACCGACGAGTGGCGCTCCGGGCGGCACATGAAGGGGGTCTGGTTCGAGGACGAGGCCGGCGCGGCGGCGCACCAGGCGGCCATGCACTGCGTCCCGGACGGCCGGTTCGAGGCCCTGGCGGTCGCGCCCCTGGCCAGCGGCCGGCTTGGTGAGCCTGACATCGCCCTCTTCTATGCGACGCCCGGGGCGATGATGTACTTCATCAACGGCCTGCAGTGGTCGGGTTACAAGCGCTTCGACTGGGGCGTCGTCGGAGAGTCCGCCTGCGCCGATTCCTGGGGCCGGGCCCTGACGACGCGGACGCCGAGCCTGTCCATCCCCTGCTTCGCAGAGCGGCGCTACGGGGGCGTCCTCGATGACGAGATGCTGATGGCGACCCCGCCGGAGTACCTGGTCAAGGCCCTGGCCGGCATGAAGGCCCTGGCGCGCAATGGCTTCCGCTATCCGTTCCCGCAATACGGCGTGCAACAGGATGTCCGCGCCGGCATGGCGGTGAGCTACGGCAAGGACTGAGGTTTCAGGTCAGGCCCGGCGGCGGAGGACGTTGACGGCGAGGCCGCCAAGACCTGCGAAAAGGCCACCGGCCAGCATGGCGGCGAAGAGGGGTCCGGACAGGCCGGGCAGGACAGCGAGGTCCGGCGAGGCGGCGACCACTAGTCCTGCGCCGCTGACCCCACCGAGGGCGCCAAGGATGGCGGCGGTGATCGGGCCGGCGTCAGCAGACCGGACGAGGTGGGAGGCCATACAGGCCCCGACAATTCCCCCGACCACATGAATGATCAGGACCAGAAAATCCGCACCCATTCGCCTGCCCCCGCAAAGGTGAATGATCTTTAACCTATAGGTCCATAGCCACCGCCACAGGTCAATCCGGCCTCACCGGCTTGTGATCACCTGAAGAGATCGGCGTAGGTCTGTCTCAGCAGCGCCTTCTGGATCTTGCCCATCGCGTTCCTGGGCAGGGCGTCCAGGAAGATCACGCGCTTGGGGGTCTTGTACCCGGCGAGGCGGCTGCGCAGGGCGGCGATCAGGGTCGCCTCGTTTCCTTGGCCCTCGACCACGGCCACGACGCCCTCGCCGAAGTCCGGATGCGGGATCCCGATGACCGCGCTCTCGCGAACGCCGGGCTGCTCGTCCAGGAGAAGCTCCACCTCCTTGGGATAGACATTGTAGCCGCCGGAGATGATCAGGTCCTTGGCCCGGCCGGAGATCCAGAGCCGTCCGTCACCGTCCAGCCGGCCCACATCGCCGGTGATGAAGAAGCCGTCGGCGGTGAACTCCTCGGCGGTCTTCTCCGGCATGCGCCAGTAGCCGGAAAAGACGCTGGGACCGCGGATCTCGATGACCCCGGTCTCCTCGCCGCCCCCGATCCGAAGGTCGACGCCCGGCAGGGGGAAGCCCACGGAGCCGGGCTTGCGCTCCCCCTCCAGGGGGTTGGTGGTGATGATCACCGCCTCGCTCATGCCATAGCGCTCCAGGATCCGGTGGCCGGCGCGGGCCTCGAAGGCCTCGAAGGCGCTTTCCAGAAGGGGGGCCGACCCGCTGATGAACAGGCGCATGTGGGCGGTCGCCTCCCGGGTCAGGCCGGGATGCGCCAGCAGGCGCGTGTAGAAGGTGGGCACGCCCATCATCACGGTCGCGCTGGAAAGGCCCTCCAGCACCGCCGCCTCGTCGAAGCGGTTGAGCCAGACCATGGGACAGCCCGACAGGAAGGCGCAGTGCAGGGCCACGAACAGGCCGTGGACGTGGAAGATGGGCAGGGCGTGCAGCAGGACGTCGTCGGGCGTGAAGCCCCAGGCCTCATGCAGGGCCAGGGCGTTGGCCGCCAGGGCCCCGTGGGTCAGCATGGCCCCCTTGGACCGCCCCGTCGTGCCACTGGTGTAGATGATGGCGGCCAGGTCGCCCGCGGCGCGGCGTTCGGCCTGCAGGTCCGGCGGAAGCTCCGCAGCGCCCGCCAGGAAGGCCTGGGCGTCGCGAAGGAAGAGGGCCGGCTCAGCGTCCTTCAGGAAGTAGTTCACCTCGGCCTCGGTGTAGGCGGCGTTCAGGGGCAGGAAGACGGCGCCGACCTTGAGGACGGCCAGGTAGATCACCACCGCCTCGACCGACTTTTCCACCTGCAGGGCGACGCGGTCACCTGGCTGCACGCCGGCTGAGCGCAAGGCCGCAGCGGCCCGACCAATCCGGGTTTCGAAGTCGCCGTAGGCGATGGCCGCGCCGCCCGGAAGCTGGAAGCAGGGCCGGCTCCGGTCCGTCGGAAACCGCAAGGCCAGGAGATCATAGAGGTTGTCAGACATGAGGCTCCCCGCCGATCCGGCCCGTGAAGGGCCTGGGTCAAGATCACAGTCCAGGTTTCCGGCGGTACCATGGCGAACCCGGGCCTCACAGCCCCTTCCGGAGCCACCCGGAAGGCCTATCTGCGGAGGG
>CANGRP010000114.1 GCA_947456005.1 Caulobacteraceae bacterium | reverse complement strand
CAGGGCCTTCGGTTCGCCATCCGCGAGGGTGGCCGGACGGTGGGCGCCGGGGTGGTCTCGAAGATCGTCGAGTAGATCCTCGCCCATCCCCCCGGCCCAGCCGGGACACACCAGGGGCCGCGGAGAAAACTCCGCGGCCCCTTTCGTTTGGCGCCCTTGGATCCCGTTCCAGAGGGCGGCGTAGAAGGGGGAGACGCTCCGCTTGACGGGGGCGAGTCGGGCACGTATACCCGCGCCTCCTGTTGGACCGGCTGTGCCTGAAGACCTTGTGTCGGAGGGCAGACGCGGTTCGCGGAGCGACCCTTTCCAAGGACATCCGTCCGAGGTGAGGGCGGAAGTAGGCGCAAGCGATTGCGCGGACTTCGTTTCGTTTTGCGGACTTTCGTGTGCGGTCGCCTCACCGAGGCGGCTGGAGTTGGTCTTTGAAATGGTCAATGGCACGCGGACGGACCGCCGTCTGTAGGGGAACTTAAGAGCGATATGGATCGTCAGAACATCCGCATCCGGCTCAAGGCCTTCGATCACCGCGTGCTGGACCATTCCACGCGCGAGATCGTCAACACGGCCAAGCGCACCGGCGCGACCGTCCGGGGGCCCATCCCCCTGCCGACGCAAATCGAGAAATTCACGGTCAACCGCTCTCCGCACATCGACAAGAAGTCGCGAGAGCAGTTCGAAATCCGCACGCACAAGCGCGTGCTCGATATCGTCGATCCCACGCCCCAGACCGTCGATGCGCTGATGAAGCTCGACCTGTCCGCCGGCGTGGACGTCGAGATCAAGCTGTAGGGGGATCGGTCGATGCGTACCGGCGTGATCGCCAAGAAACTCGGCATGGCCCGCTTCTTCGATGAAGAGGGCGTCCACGTGCCTGTCACCGTGCTCAGCCTGGATGGCTGCGCCGTGACCGCCCACCGCACGGCGGAGCGCGACGGCTATGTCGCCCTCCAGCTGGGCGCAGGGCCCCGCAAGCCCAAGAACGTCACCAAGCCCCTGCGCGGTCATTTCGCCAAGGCCGAGGTCGAGCCTCGCCACAAGGTGGCCGAGTTCCGGGTGTCGCCCGAGAACCTCATCGAGGTCGGGGCCGAGCTGACCGCCGATCACTTTGTGGTCGGCCAGAAGGTGGACGTCACGGGCGCCACGATCGGCAAGGGCTTCGCCGGCGCCATGAAGCGTTGGAACTTCGGCGGCATGCGCGCCACGCACGGCGTGTCCGTGTCGCACCGCGCCCACGGCTCCACCGGTCAGCGCCAGGATCCTGGCAAGACCTTCCGGGGCAAGAAGATGGCCGGCCATCTCGGCCAGGAAACCGTCACCACTCTGGGCCTCACCGTGTGGCGCATCGACGCTGACCGCGGCCTGATCATGGTGAAGGGCTCTGTTCCCGGTTCCGAAGGGTCCTGGGTCCGGATCCGGGACGCCGTGAAGTCTCCGCCGATCGGCGCTCCGACGCCGGGCGCCTTCCGTAAGGCCGGCCAGGCTGCAGCTCCCGCTGCTGATGCCGCGCCCGCCGAAGAGGCTCCGCAAGCCGAGGGTCAGGAATAATGAAACTCGACGTCATCAAGCTCGACGGCGGGAAGGGCGGTTCGATCGAACTGTCCGACGCCATCTTCGGGATCGAGGAGATTCGCGGGGACATCCTTCAGCGGGTCGTGACCTGGCAGCTGGCCAAGCGCCGCGCCGGGACCCACAAGATCCAGGTCCGGAACGAGGTCTCCCGGACCAGCAAGAAGATGTACAAGCAGAAGGGCACTGGCGGCGCCCGTCACGGTTCGCGCCGGGCGGCCCAGTTCGTGGGCGGCGCCAAGGCTCATGGGCCGGTCGTACGCAGCCACGCCTTTGATCTGCCCAAGAAGGTCCGGGCCCTGGCCCTGCGGCACGCCCTGTCGTCCAAGGCCCGCTCCGGCGACCTCATGGTGGTCGACAGCCTGGCCCTGCCGGAAGCCAAGACGGCGGCGCTCCGCACGACGCTTGGCAAGATCGGCCTGGTCAACGCCCTGGTCATCGCCGGTCCCGAGGTTGACGGCAACTTCCGCCTCGCCGCCCGCAACATCCCGAATGTGGACGTGCTGCCGAACGCCGGCCTCAACGTCTACGATGTGCTGCGTCGCCGGACCCTCGTCCTCACCAAGGACGCTGTCGAGGCGATCAACGCCCGCTTCGCCGAGAAGGAGGCCGCCTGATGGCCACGCCCTCCGCCCGTCATTACGACACCATCCTGTCTCCGGTGATCACTGAGAAGGCCACCCTGCTCTCCGAGCAGAACAAGGTCGTCTTTCGCGTCGCCGGCGACGCCACCAAGGACGAGATCGCAGCCGCCGTCGAGGCGCTGTTCAAGGTCTCGGTGACCAAGGTCAACACCCTCAATGTGAAGGGCAAGACCAAGCGTTTCCGGGGCCGCGAAGGTCGTCGCTCCGACGTCAAGAAGGCTGTCGTGACCCTGGCCGAAGGCCAGTCCATCGACATCACCACGGGGCTCTGAACCGATGGCTCTGAAGCAGTACAATCCGACGTCCCCCGGCCGCCGCACCCTGGTGCTGATCGACCGGTCCGAGCTCCACAAGGGCCGCCCCGAGAAGTCTCTCGTCGAGGGTCTGACCAAGACCGGCGGGCGGGGCGGTGGCGGCCGCATTGCGGTGCGCTTCCGCGGCGGTGGCGCCAAGCGCCTTTATCGCAAGGTGGACTTCAAGCGCCGCAAGTTTGACGTCGTCGGCACGGTCGAGCGGATCGAGTATGATCCGAACCGCACCGCCTTCATCGCCCTGATCCGCTATGCGGATGGGGAGGCGGCCTACATCCTGGCCCCGCAGCGCCTGAAGGCGGGCGACCAGGTGATCGCCGCTGAGCGCGCCGACGTGAAGCCCGGCAACGCCATGCCCCTGCGGGCCATGCCGATCGGTTCAATCATTCACAACATCGAGCTGAAGCCCCTCAAGGGCGGCCAGATCGCCCGCTCGGCCGGGGCTTATGCCCAGCTGGTCGGTCGTGACGCCGGCTATGCCCAGATCCGCCTGAACTCTGGCGAGCTGCGCATGGTTCCGGACGGCTGCATGGCCACCGTGGGCGCGGTCTCGAATCCAGACCATATGAATGAGGTCCTGGGCAAGGCCGGTCGCTCGCGGCACAAGGGGCGTCGTCCCCACGTCCGCGGCGTCGCCATGAACCCGGTCGACCACCCGCACGGCGGCGGCGAAGGCCGCACCTCTGGCGGCCGGCATCCGGTCACGCCCTGGGGCAAGCCGACCAAGGGGTCGCGCACCCGCACCAACAAGGCGACGGACAAGTTCATCATCCGCTCGCGTCACGCCCGGAAGGCTCGCTGATCCATGACCCGTTCCGTCTGGAAAGGACCGTTTGTCGACGGTTACCTGCTCAAGAAGGCGGAGGCCGCGCAGGTCTCCGGCCGCAAGGACGTCATCAAGACCTGGTCGCGCCGCTCGACCATCATGCCGCAATTCGTCGGCCTGACCTTCGGCGTCCATAACGGCCAGAAGCACGTGCCCGTCCTCGTCTCCGAGGACATGGTGGGCATGAAGCTCGGTGAGTTCGCCCCGACCCGGTATTTCCCGGGTCATGCGGCGGACAAGAAGGCGAAGAGGAAGTAGGCATGTCCAAGCCGTCCAATCCCCGCCGCCTGAAGCCGGCTGAGGCCATGGCCAAGGCCACCACCCTGCGGGTCAGCCCCCGCAAGCTGAACCTGGTGGCCCAGTCGATCCGCGGCCTGAAGGTCCAGCGGGCCCTCAACGAGCTGGAGTTCAGCCACAAGCGGATCGCCCGCGACGTGCGCAAGGCGCTCTACTCGGCCATCTCGAACGCTGAGAACAACCACAACCTCGACATCGACTCCCTGGTCGTCGCCGAGGCCTACGTGGGAAAGAACCTGGTGATGAAGCGTTTCGCGGCGCGCGCCCGCGGCCGCGCATCCCGTATCCAGAAGCCTTTCAGCGAGATCACCATCGTGGTCCGCGAACTCGGTGAGGCCGCCTGATGGGTCAGAAAGTCAATCCTGTCGGGCTTCGCCTCGGCGTCAACCGCACCTGGGACAGCCGCTGGTTCGCCGACGGCGCGGACTATGGGCGCCTGCTTCACGAGGACCTGAAGGTCCGGGCGGAGCTGAAGAAGCGTCTGTATCAGGCGGGCGTCAGCCGGATCATCATCGAACGGCCGCACAAGAAGTGCCGGATCACCATCTATGCCGCACGCCCCGGCGTGATCATCGGCAAGAAGGGCGCGGACATCGAGAAGCTGCGCAAGGATGTGGCGGCGATCACCGGCGGCGAGGTTCACCTCAACATCGTCGAGATCCGCAAGCCCGAGGCCGACGCACAGTTGATCGCCGAGAATATCACCTCGCAGCTTGAGCGCCGGATCGCCTTTCGCCGCGCCATGAAGCGCTCGATGCAGTCGGCCATGCGTCTGGGCGCAAAGGGCATCCGCATCAACGTCTCCGGGCGCCTTGGCGGGGCCGAGATCGCCCGTATGGAATGGTACAAGGAAGGCCGCGTGCCGCTGCACACCCTCCGTGCTGACATGGACTTCGGTTTCGCCGAGGCGAAGACGACCTACGGCATCATCGGCGTGAAGGTGTGGGTCTTCAAGGGCGAGGTCCTGGAGCACGATCCCATGGCCATGGACAAGCGCCTGGCCTCAGAGTCCGGCCCGGCCGGCGAGGGTGGCGGCCGCGAACGTTCCGGCGATCGTCCGGACCGGGGGCCGCGCCGCGACCGCCGCGAGACCGCGGGAGCCTAAGAGACAGCCATGCTTTCCCCGAAGAAGACAAAGTACCGCAAGCAGTTCAAGGGCAAGATCCATGGGACGGCCAAGGGCGGCTTTACGCTGAACTTCGGCTCCTATGGCCTGAAGTCGGTCGAGCCTGAGCGGATCACCGCCCGGCAGATCGAGGCGGCCCGTCGGGCGATCACCCGCCAGATGAAGCGCCAGGGCCGGGTCTGGATCCGGATCTTCCCGGACGTTCCGGTGACCGACAAGCCGGCCGAAGTGCGGATGGGTAAGGGCAAGGGCTCGGTGGAATACTGGGCCGCCCGGGTTCATCCCGGCCGGATCATGTTCGAGATCGACGGGGTCCCGGACGACATCGCCCGTGAGGCGCTGCGTCTCGGCGCCGCCAAGCTGCCGGTGAAGACCCGTATCGTCACCCGCATCGACGCCGTCGCGGAGCACGCGTGATGAAGACTGAAGACCTTAGGATCATGACCCCCGACCAGCTCGCCGAGAACCTGCTGAACCTGAAGAAGGAGCAGTTCAACCTGCGCTTCCAGGCGGCCACAGGTCAGGTCGAGAAGACCCATCGCGCCGGCGAGATCCGCAAGGATATCGCCCGGATCAAGACCGTCCTGCGCAGCCGCCAGGCCACGGCCTAGGGAGTACGAACATGCCGAAACGCATTCTTGAAGGCGTCGTGGTCTCCGACAAGGGCGACAAGACGGTGGTGGTGAAGGTCGAGCGGACCTTCCTGCACCCGGTGCTCAAGAAGCCTGTCCGCCGGTCCAAGAAGTACCACGCCCACGACGAGGCCAACACCTATCAGGCGGGCGAGATCGCCCGCATCATCGAGTGCGCTCCGCGCTCCAAGACCAAGACCTGGGAAGTCCTGCCTAAGGCAGCCGCTTCGCAGGCGTCCTGAGGGAGGCTGATCCATGATCCAGATGCAGACCAACCTCGACGTGGCTGACAATTCCGGCGCCCGCCGTGTCATGTGCATCAAGGTCCTTGGCGGCGCTGGCCGTCGTTACGCCGGCGTGGGCGACAAGATCGTCGTGTCGGTGAAGGAAGCCATCCCGCGTGGTCGCGTGAAGAAGGGCGATGTGCTTCAGGCCATCGTCGTCCGGACCTCGCAGGCCATCAAGCGGAAGGACGGGTCGTTGATCCGCTTCGACCGCAACGCCGCGGTGATCGTTAACAAGCAGAGCGAGCCGATCGGCACCCGTATTTTCGGGCCGGTTCCGCGTGAACTTCGCGCGAAGAACCACATGAAGATCATCTCCCTCGCTCCCGAGGTGCTGTAATGGCCGCTAAGATCAAGAAGGGGGACCGCGTCGTGGTCCTGACCGGCAAGGACAAGGGCCGCCAGGGCTCAGTCTTGAAGGTCATGCCGAAGGAGGAGCGCGTGCTCGTCCAGGGGATCAACATGATCCAGCGGCATACCCGCCCCACCCAGGCAGATCCTCAGGGTGGCATTCGCACCCGCGAGGCCGCCCTGCATGTCTCCAACGTCGCCATCGTCGACTCCCAGGGTAAGCCGACCCGCGTCGGTTTCCGGGTCGACGACGGCAAGAAGGTCCGTGTGGCCAAGACCACCGGCGAGGTCATCAATGGCTGAGCAAGCTTATGAGCCGCGGCTGAAGACCGAGTATCGCCAGCGCATCCGCGCGGCGATGAAGGAGAAGTTCGGCTACACCAACGAGATGCAGATCCCGCGTCTGGACAAGATCGTCCTGAACATGGGGATCGGAGAGGCCGTCGGTGACTCCAAGAAGGTCCAGGCCGCCATTGGCGACCTGACCCGGATCGCCGGCCAGAAGCCGGTTCCCACCAAGGCCCGCAACTCCATCGCCGGCTTCAAGCTGCGCGAAGGCATGGTGATTGGCGCCAAGGTCACCCTGCGCAAGGACCGCATGTACGAGTTCCTGGACCGTCTGGTCACCATCGCACTGCCGCGGGTGAAGGACTTCAGGGGCTTGAAGCCCACGTCTTTCGACGGTCGCGGCAACTACGCCATGGGTCTGAAGGAACACATTGTGTTCCCGGAGATCAACTACGACCAGATCGATCAACTGTGGGGCATGGATATCATCGTCGCCACGACTGCGAAGACCGACGAGGAAGCACGCCAGCTTCTTCGGGAATTCCAGTTCCCGTTCAACGCCTAAGGGACGGGAAGGAAAGGTAACATGGCCAAGAAGAGCGCCGTCAACCGTAACGAGAAGGTCAAGGTTCTCGTCCAGCGCTACGCCGCGCGCCGTGAGGCGCTCAAGGCGATCGCCAATGACGAGAGCCTGCCGCTTGAGGACCGCTTCGAGGCGCGTCTCAAGCTCGCAGAGCTTCCGCGCAGTTCGTCCAAGACCCGCATCCGCAATCGTTGCGAGGTCACGGGGCGTCCGCGCGCCTACTACCGTAAGCTGAAGATGAGCCGGATCGCCCTGCGCGAGCTCGGCTCCCAGGGCCAGATTCCTGGCCTCGTGAAGTCGAGCTGGTGAGGAGGGTCCCATGGTGAACGACCCCGTCGGCGATATGATCGCCCGTATCAAGAACGCCGCGACCCGCGGACGTTCGAAGGTCTCCTGCCCGGCCTCGAAGATGCGCGCCCGCGTGCTCGACGTGCTGGCCGAGGAGGGCTATATCCGCGGCTACCAGCTCGTGGAAAAGCCTGGCGCCTTCCCCGAGTTCGAGATCGAGCTGAAGTACTTCGACGGCCGCCCTGTGATCGTCGAGATCCGGCGGGTCTCGAAGCCCGGTCGCCGGGTCTACTCGTCGATCGCGGACCTGAAGCCGATCAAGAACGGCCTGGGCATCTCGGTCCTATCGACGCCCAAGGGCGTCATGTCCGACGCGGCGGCGCGCGACGCCAACGTGGGCGGCGAAGTCCTGCTGCGGGTGTACTGACATGTCCCGGATTGGAAAGAAGGCGGTTCCCACGCCCGCAGGCGTTACGGCGAGCATCAACGGTCAGACCCTGACGGTGAGGGGCCCGAAGGGTCAGCTGTCCTGGACGCTGCCGGAAGAGATCGAGCTTCGTCAGGAAGGTGCAGATCTCGTCGTGGCCAAGCGCGTGGAGTCCACCCGCGCCCAGGCCATGTGGGGCCTCTCGCGCACCCTGGTGAACAACATGGTCGTCGGCGTCTCCGCCGGCTACGAGCAGACGCTCGAGCTGGTCGGCGTGGGTTACAGGGCCCAGATGAAGGGCGAAGCCCTGAACATGCAGCTCGGCTTCAGCCACGAGGTTGATGTCCCGCCGCCCGAGGGGATCGCCTTCGCGGTTCCCAAACAGACCGAAATCAGGATCAGCGGCATCGACAAGCAGGCGGTCGGCGAGGTCGCCGCACGCATTCGTCGGATCCGCCCGCCGGAGCCCTACAAGGGCAAGGGTGTTCGCTATCTCGGCGAAAAGGTCCGTCGCAAGGAAGGCAAGAAGAAGTAGGCCATGGCTGTCTCCACCCGTGACT
>CANGRP010000113.1 GCA_947456005.1 Caulobacteraceae bacterium | reverse complement strand
TGATCATTCCTCGTCTGACACGGCGGAGAGGGTTATCTAGCGCGGACTGCCCCCGGCTCCAACCGCGCCGGAGTCAAAAACCAGCTTCCGTCCATCAGGGGATTGGGTGACAACCGGCGGCATTCGTCCACGCTCCATTTCAGGCGTCCCTCTCTCCCGGAGTTTCCATGTCGGGCATTGTCATCGCCCAGCGTTTCTGCGGCCCCCCAACCTCGGGAAATGGCGGTTACTGCGCCGGTCTCCTGGCGAGGGACATTCCAGGCCCCTCGACAGCCGTGCTCAAGGCCCGGATTCCTCTCGATACCCCGCTGGACCTCGTGGGTGGGACCGGGAGCTGGGTCCTCACCAGTCCGGAGGGGGAAGTCATTGGGGAGGCCCGGCCCGCGCCGGCAGGCGATCTGCCGGTTTCCCCGCCGCCCCCAACCTGGGATGAGGCGAAGGCCGCCGAGGCGCGCCATATCGGCATCGGCCAGAGGTTCCACCCCATCTGCTTCTCCTGCGGCCCCGAGCGGGGAGAGGGCGACGGCCTCCGCGTCTTCGCGGGCCAGGTCGCCGGCGCAGAAGAAGGACAGCTCGCCTGCACCTGGACGCCCCATGCGAACTTCGCAGATGCCGACGGACTCACGCCTGTGGAGGTCATCTGGGCGGCCCTGGACTGTCCGGGCTACTTCGCCTGGGTGGTCCGTGAGGGACGGCATGGCGCCCTCCTAGGCACCATGACGGGAGAGGTCCTGCGACGTCCGCGCGCGGGCGAGCCCTGCATCGTCACCGCCTGGCCCCTTGAGCGGTCCGGGCGCAAGGAGACCGCCGGGGTTGCCCTCTTCTCTGCGGAGGGTGAACTTCTGGCGCGGGCCCATCAGGTCTGGATCGTCATGAATGCGCCTCCCCGGCCGGCGGCGACCTGAGCGACGTCCAGCCCCGTCGGGCGCAAAAAAGGGAGACCTTGATGAAGCCCGCCTCCATGTCGGACTACAGGGAACTCGCCCGGCGACGGCTGCCGCCCATGTTCTTCGAGTACATCGACGGTGGGTCCTACGCCGAGGAGACCCTTCGCCGGAATGTCCGGGACCTTGAGGCGATCGCCCTCCGACAGCGGGTCATGCGGGACATGTCGAAGGTGGACCTGTCCACCACCCTCTTTGGTCAGGCTCTCAACATGCCGGTCGCTCTCGCCCCTGTGGGCTTGGCCGGCATGTACGCCTCCCGGGGCGAGGTCCAGGCGGCCCGGGCCGCCGCCGCCGCCGGGATTCCCTTCTGCCTGTCCACGGTCGGTGTCTGTTCGATCGAGGAGGTGGCCGCCGCCGGGACCCCGCCCTGGTTCCAGCTCTACATGCTCAAGGACCGGGGCTACATGCGTGAGCTCATCGCCCGGGCCCGGGCGGCCGGCTGCCCGGTGCTGGTCTTCACCGTCGACCTTCCGCTCCCGGGCGCCCGCTACCGGGACGTCCGGTCCGGCTTCACCGGGCTCAGCGGTCTCCCGGCGGCCCTCAACACCCTCTGGCAGGGTGCGACCCATCCGGCCTGGTCCTGGGACCTCTTCATGCGCGGGCGCCCCCACACACTTGGCAGCGTCCAGGCGGCGGTCCAGGGCGGCGGCCGGGTCAATGACTTCCTCGCCTGGATCGCCAGGAACTTCGATCGTTCGGTCACCTGGAAGGACCTGGATTTCGTGCGCGAGATCTGGGACGGGCCGATTGTCATCAAGGGCATACTCGATCCCGACGACGCCCGGGACGCCGTACGCGCCGGCGCCCAAGGCCTGGTGGTCTCGAACCATGGCGGTCGCCAGCTCGACGGGGTGTCCTCCTCCATCGCCTCCCTTCCGCGGATCGCTGACGCCGTAGGCGGCGACCTCGAACTCCTGATGGACGGGGGAATCCGTTCGGGCCTGGACGTCCTCAAGGCCCTGGCCCTGGGCGCGCGCGCCTGCCTTGTGGGGCGTCCGTGGGCCTGGGCCCTGGGCGCCGGTGGCGAGCCTATGGTGTCCAGGATGCTGGGCGTCATGCGCTCGGAGCTCACGACGGCCATGATCCTGACCGGGTGCCCCAAGGTCACCTCCGCCGATGCCGGGTTGCTCGATGCTGCGGCGCGATAGAAACTTTCGGCCTCGGGCCCTCGCAGCCGTCGACAAGCCTTCCTTCACCCGGTAATGCGACGCGGTTATGCGCGTGAAAACGGTCCTCTGCGGCCGCGGCCACGTGCGCCTTGAAGCCATTTGGAGTGGGGTTCGCCATGAGGGCTCCGGAGAAGCAAGGTCTGTACGATCCGCGTAACGAGCATGACTCGTGCGGGGTGGGATTTGTCGCCAATATCAAGGGCCGCAAATCGCATGACGTCGTGGCCAGCGGTCTGGAGATTCTCATCAACCTCGACCACCGCGGCGCGGTGGGCGCGGATCCCCTCGTCGGCGACGGCGCGGGGATTCTGATCCAGATTCCGGACGCCGTCCTGCGCGACTGGGCCGGGGAGGTCGGCGTCGACCTGCCTGAGGCCGGCCGCTACGCCGTGGCCATGTGCTTCCTGCCGCAGGACCAGGAGACGCGCGACGTCGCCATCCAGCAGTTCGAGCACTTCCTGAAGGTCGAGGGCCAGGTCCTGCTGGGCTGGCGCGATGTGCCTACCGACACCACGGGACTGGGCGCCGCCGTGCTGGCCCAGATGCCTGTCATCCGCCAGGCGATCGTCGGCATGGGGCCGAACGTTCGGGACCAGGACGCCTTCGAGCGCAAGCTGCTGACCATCCGCAAGCAGCTCCAGAACCCCCTGGCCGAGTTGGCGGTCCAGAAGAACCTGCCGAACCTGACACAGCTGTACCTGCCGTCCTTCTCGACGCGCACCGTTGTCTACAAGGGCCTGCTTCTCGCCCACCAGGTGGGGAGCTTCTATTGCGACCTGCGCGATCCGCGCACGGTCTCGGCCCTCGCCCTGGTTCACCAGAGGTTCTCGACCAACACCTTCCCGTCCTGGAAGCTGGCGCACCCCTACCGGTTCATCGCCCACAACGGCGAGATCAACACCGTCCGTGGGAACGTGAACTGGATGAACGCCCGCCGGCGCAAGCTGGAGAGTGACCTCCTCGGGCCGGACCTCAACAAGATGTGGCCGCTGATCCCCCACGGCCAGTCCGACACCGCCTGCCTGGACAACGCCCTGGAGCTGCTGATCGCCGGCGGGATTCCGCTCGCCCAGGCGGTGATGATGCTCATCCCGGAGGCCTGGTCCGGCAACCCGCTCATGGATCCCAAGCGCCGGGCCTTCTACGAGTATCATGCGGCCCTGATGGAGCCGTGGGATGGACCCGCCGCCGTGGCGTTCACGGATGGCCGCCAGATCGGCGCGACCCTGGATCGCAACGGTCTGCGTCCCGCCCGGTTCATCATCACCGACCAGGACAACGTCATCATGGCTTCGGAGGTGGGTGTCCTACCCGTTCCGGACGAGCGGATTGTCCGCAAGTGGCGGCTGCAGCCCGGCAAGATGCTGTTGATCGACCTCGAGCAGGGCCGGATCATCGAGGACGAGGAGATCAAGCGCACCCTCGCCGAGGCCGAGCCCTATGAGGAGTGGCTGTCCCGCACCCAGTTCAAGCTGGAGGACCTGGCCGAGGTCACGCCAGTCGAACCGCCGCCTCCGGCCGACCCGGTCAGCCTGCTCGATCGCCAGCAGTCCTTCGGCTACACGCAGGAAGACCTGTCGCATTTCCTGGAGCCCATGGCGCGTTCGGGCGACGATCCGGTTGGCTCAATGGGGTCGGACCACCCCATCGCCGTGCTCTCGAACCGCTCCAAGCTGCTCTACGACTATTTCAAGCAGAACTTCGCTCAGGTGACGAACCCGCCGATCGATCCGATCCGCGAAGAGCTGGTCATGAGCCTGGTGTCGATGATCGGACCGCGTCCGAACCTCCTGGGTCGGCAGGCCGGGGCCCACAAGCGGCTGGAAGTCGCCCAGCCCATCCTGACCAACGAGGACCTGGCCAAGATCCGTTCGATCCACCAGCTTCTGGATGGCGCCTTCCGCACCGCCACCCTCGACGCTACCTGGCCAGCCTCGGAGGGGCCGGCGGGCCTGGAGGGCGCCGTGCAGCGCCTCTGTCGGGAGGCGACCGATCAGGTCCTGGCTGACAGTAACATCCTGATCCTCTCGGACCGGGAAGCTTCCAGTGACCGCATCCCGATCCCGGCGGCGCTCGCTACGGCGGCTGTACACCACCACCTGATCCGTCAGGGGCTGCGCATGCAGACCGGGCTCGTCATCGAGACGGGTGAGGCGCGGGAGGTGCATCACTTCTGCGTCCTCGCCGGCTATGGCGCCGAGGCGGTGAACCCCTATCTGGCCTTCGAGACGCTGGAGGACATCCGCGTCCGCAACGCGCTCCCGGAGACCGCCTACGAGGTCCGGAAGAACTATATCAAGGCGGTGGGCAAGGGCATTCTGAAGGTCATGTCCAAGATGGGCATCTCGACCTACCAGTCCTATTGCGGCGCCCAGATCTTTGACGCCGTGGGCCTGTCCAGTGAGTTCATCGAGGCCTTCTTCTCAGGGACCGCCACAACAATCGAAGGGGCGGGACTGGTTCAGGTGGCCGAGGAGACCGTTCGCCGGCACCGGGACGCCTACGGCGACTCCCCGATCTATGCCGACATGCTCGACGTGGGCGGCACCTACGCCTTCCGTCTGCGGGGCGAGACCCACGCCTGGACGCCGGAATCCGTCTCCCGCCTGCAGCACGCCGTGCGCGGCAACCTGCCCGACGAGTACCGGGCCTTCGCCCAGGCCATCAACGATCAGGCCGAACGCCACCTGACCCTGCGCGGCCTCATGCGGTTCCGTAATGCGGAGACCCCGCTCAGCCTTGACGAGGTGGAGCCCGCTTCGGAGATCGTCAAGCGGTTCGCCACCGGCGCCATGAGCTTCGGATCGATCAGCCGCGAGGCGCACACCAACCTGGCCATCGCCATGAACCGGATCGGCGGCAAGTCGAACACCGGAGAGGGGGGCGAGGAGTCGGACCGCTTCAAGCCGCTGGCCAATGGCGACTCCCTTCGCTCGGCCATCAAGCAGGTGGCCTCCGGCCGCTTCGGGGTGACGGCGGAGTATCTGGTCAACGCCGACGATATCCAGATCAAGATGGCCCAGGGCGCCAAGCCCGGAGAGGGCGGCCAGCTGCCCGGTCACAAGGTCGACGCCAATATCGCCCGCGTGCGCCACTCGACTCCCGGCGTGGGCCTGATCAGCCCTCCGCCGCACCATGACATCTACTCGATCGAGGATCTGGCCCAGCTGATCCACGACCTGAAGAACGTGAACCCGGCGGCTCGGATTTCAGTCAAGCTGGTCTCCGAGGTGGGTGTGGGCACAGTGGCCGCCGGCGTCGCCAAGGCGCGCGCTGACCATGTGACCATCTCAGGCTACGAAGGCGGTACGGGGGCCTCGCCCCTGACCTCGCTGACCCACGCCGGATCACCCTGGGAGATCGGCCTCGCCGAAACCCAGCAGACCCTGCTGCTGAATGGCCTGCGTTCGCGCATCGCGGTTCAGGCGGACGGGGGCCTGCGTACAGGCCGGGATGTGGCTGTCGCCGCCTTGCTGGGCGCAGACGAGTTCGGCTTCGCCACGGCGCCGCTGATCGCGTCCGGCTGCATCATGATGCGAAAGTGCCACCTCAACACCTGCCCGGTAGGCGTGGCCACCCAGGACCCTGTTCTGCGCGCCCGGTTCACTGGCCAGCCCGAGCATGTGATCAACTACTTCTTCTTCGTCGCCGAAGAGCTTCGCCAGATCATGGCGGAGCTCGGCATCCGGACTGTCTCCGAGATGGTCGGCCGTGTGGACCGACTCGACATGCAGCCGGCCGTCGACCACTGGAAGGCCGCTGGCGTCGACCTGTCGCGCATCCTGCACGACGGCGCCTCCCGCGACCGCGCTGTACTGAACCACCAGAAAAACCAGGACCATGGGCTCGAAAGGGCCCTCGACCGTCAGCTGATTTCTGACTGCGCAGAGGCTCTCGAGGGCCGGGGTCCGGTGCGCGGCAGCTATCCAGTTCGGAATATCAACCGGACGGTCGGCGCCATGCTGTCGGGCGAGATCGCCCGCCGCCATGGTCACGCCGGCCTGCCGGATGGCGCCATCAGCCTGTCCTTCGCAGGCCAGGCGGGCCAGAGCTTCGGGGCCTTCGCCGCCCGGGGCCTGACCCTGGAGCTGACCGGCGACGGCAACGACTATGTCGGCAAGGGCCTTTCCGGAGGCCGGGTCATCGTGCGTCAGCCCACCGGCGCCCAGCGTGACCCCACCGCCAACATCATCGTCGGCAACACGGTGCTCTATGGCGCCATCGCCGGCGAGGCTTACATCGAGGGGGTCGCCGGCGAACGCTTCGCGGTCCGGAACTCCGGCGCCGTGGCGGTGGTCGAGGGCGTGGGTGACCACGGCTGCGAGTACATGACTGGCGGCGTCGTCGTGGTCCTGGGAGAAACCGGCCGCAACTTCGCCGCGGGCATGTCCGGCGGCGTGGCCTATGTCTACGACCCTGCCCAGAAGTTCCCCCTGCTGTGCAACGCCTCCATGGTGGACCTTGAGCGCATCGACCCCACGGTCGGCGGCGATGAAGGCCGTCCGGGCCAGCGTTCGCCCTCGGTGGACAACTCCGGGATGGGCGACATGCTCTCGCATGATGCGGAGCGCCTTCGCATCCTGATCGAACGCCACCTGCTGCACACAGGCTCGCGGCAGGCCGCCCGCATCCTCGAGACCTGGGACGCCTCCCTCGGTCAGTTCTGGAAGGTCATGCCCAGGGATTACCGCCGGGCCCTCACCGACCTCGCCGCCGCCCGTCGGGCCGGCGCCGCGGTCGCGGCAGAGTAAGGAGTCGAGACATGGGAAAGCCGACTGGTTTCCTGGAGGTCGCCCGCCGCGACCGCGACTACCAGCCGCCCCAGGAGCGGCTCCGCAACTACCGTGAGTTCGTCAAGCCGCTCCCGACCCAGGAGTTGGTGGCGCAGGCTTCACGCTGCATGGATTGCGGTATTCCGTTCTGTCACAACGGCTGTCCGGTGAACAACCAGATCCCGGACTTCAACAACCTTGTCTATCGTGAGCAGTGGAAGGCCGCCCTGGACAACCTGTTGTCCACCAACAACTTCCCCGAGTTCACCGGCCGGATCTGCCCCGCCCCCTGCGAGGCCTCCTGCACCCTGAACATCCAGGACACGCCGGTCACGATCAAGACGATCGAGTGCCAGATCATCGACCGGGGCTGGGAAGAGGGCTGGATCACGCCGCACATGGCGCCGCGGGGCACCGGCAAGCGGGTCGCCGTCGTGGGTTCGGGGCCCGCGGGCCTGGCCTGCGCTCAACAGCTGGCTCGGGCTGGTCACGCCGTGACGGTCTTCGAGAAGAGCGACCGCATCGGCGGCCTGCTGCGCTACGGGATTCCCGACTTCAAGATGGAGAAGCACCACATCGACCGGCGCGTGGCCCAGATGGAGGCGGAAGGGGTGATCTTCCGCACCAACTTCGAGGTGGGCGTCAATGTCTCCGTCCAGCGCCTGATGGACGACTACGAGGTCCTGGTCATGGCCGGCGGCGCCGAGGACCCCCGCGACCTGCCGATTGAAGGGCGGGAGCTGGGCGGCATCCACTTCGCCATGGATTTCCTGACCCAGCAGAACAAGCGGGTGGCGGGCGACGATGAGCTGCGCGCCGCGCCGACCGGGGCCATCTCAGCCACCGGCAAGCATGTTGTGGTGATCGGCGGCGGCGATACGGGTTCCGACTGCATTGGCACCTCCAACCGTCATGGCGCCGCCTCGGTGACCCAACTGGAGATTATGCCCCAGCCGCCCGAGCGCGAGAACAAGGCCCTGACCTGGCCCGACTGGCCCCTGCGCCTTCGCACCTCCTCCAGCCACCAGGAAGGCTGCGACCGCGAGTTCGCCGTCGCGACCCGGCGCGCCATCGGCTCCAACGGCCGTGTCGAGGCCCTGGAGTGTGTCCGCCTGGAGTGGGTCACCGGTCCCGACGGTCGCCAGCAGATGCAGGAAGTGGCCGGCAGCGAGTTCCAGATCAAGGCCGACCTCGTCCTCCTGGCCATGGGCTTCACAGGTCCTCGCAAGACCGAGCTGACCGAGCAGGCGGGCGTCGAGTTCGATGTCCGCGGCGCCGTCCGCGCGGATACCGTCTCCTACCAGAC
>CANGRP010000112.1 GCA_947456005.1 Caulobacteraceae bacterium | reverse complement strand
TCCCGCCGCAGCAACTCCAGGAGCCCGGTGAGCGGAAGGCCCAGGATTGTGAAATAGTCTCCGCGGATCTCGCTGAAGAGCTGGACCCCAGGTCCCTCCAGGCGGTAGGCGCCCACCGAGCTCAGGAGGGCGTCCGCATCCGCCTCAAGATAGTGCGCCAGGAAGGTGTCGCTGAAGACGCGCATGGCCAGTTCCGCAGTCGACAGGGTCTCCCACAACACCTCGCCTTCCCGGGCGACAGCCACGGCGGCGTGAAGGGCGTGGGTGCGGCCGCGCATGGCCCTCAGACGGGCCGCGGCCTGGTCCAGGTCGACGGGCTTGTCATGCAGCCGCCCCTCGAAATCCAGGGTCTGGTCGGCGCCGATCACCAGGCCGGGCCTGGTCCTGGAGACCGCCAGGGCCTTCTCCCGGGCCAGGGCGGCGGCCACATCGGCTGGCCCGGCTCCCCGGTCGAGGAGCTGCGTCTTGATGACATCCTCGTCGACGCCGGAGTCCTCGGTCGCGAAGGAAACGCCCGCACCCCTCAGGATCGCGGACCGGGCGGCGCTCTTGGAGGCGAGCGTAACGGGTGGAGCCTTCACGGGCTGACCTCCATGGCCGGCGGGGTCGACTGGAGCAGGTTGAGGATCGCCGCAGCGGTCTCCTCGACGGAGCGACGGGTCACATCGATCACCGGCCAACCCTGGCGTTCATAGAGGCGGCGGGCCTGGACCACTTCCTCGCGGACGGCCTCCATGTCCGTGTAGGCGGTATCCCGCGACTCCTTGAGAGAAAGAAGGCGATTGCGCCGGATCTGGATCAGGCGATCCGGGGAAATGGTCAGCCCCACCACCAGGGCGGAGGACAGCCGGGTCAGCGCTTCGGGGACCGGACGACCGGGCACCAAGGGGAAGTTGGCGGCGCGAATCCCACGGTGTGCGAGGTAGATGCAGGTGGGTGTCTTGGACGTACGCGAGACGCCGACCAGGACCACGTCGGCCTGGTCCAGCTCCTGCCCGCCCTGGCCGTCGTCGTGGCCGATGGCGTAGTTCAGGGCGTCCATACGGTTGAAGTAGTCTGTGTCGAGGGCGTGCTGGGCCCCCACCCTCCGGGTCAGCGCCGCGCCCAGATACCGGGATAGGGCCGACACCAAGGGATCAAGGGCGGCGATGCAGGGCATGTCCAGGCGCCTGCACCCCTCCTCGAGGGCCGCGCGCAGCGTGTCATCGACGATGGTGTGCATGACCATCCCCGGGGCGTCCTCTATGTCAGCCAGGGCGCGCTCCAGCTGCCGGGGCGACCGGACGAGGGCATAGTAGTGCTCGATCGGCAGGACATTCTCGAACCGCGCACAGACCGCCCGGGCCATGGCGTTGAGCGTCTCCCCGGTGGAGTCCGACACCAGATGGATATGGAAGAAGGTGGCGTAGCGAGAGGAAGGGGTCATTCGGGGTTCGACGCTCGGGTCGGATTCAGGGCTCAGGCGGGGAGGCTCTGGTGGATTTCTGGGGATGAAACAGTCAACGCCTTCTTAGCCCAAGTCCCCAGAGTTGGGGAGAAAACCGGATACGTGGCGGCGGCTCGTGAACCCGGCTCCAAACCCGGGCACGAAAGCCCCCTTCCGTCCACGATCCGATCCCCTTGTGGACAGCCCGTCCACAGGGTTAACGAATTCCTAATTCAGCAGGGTCTTCGGGTAGGGTTCTCCACAAGAAGCACTTGAATTACATTAGTTTATTCAATGCCTTATTGGTCTTGAACATGCCGGCGCCAGCAAACCTGGCGACGGTTGACCGCCCGGTGGGAAACGTCATGAAGACGGGCTTCGTCAGGCTCTTCTCCCCGGTTTGAGGCCGGCCTTCTTCCTTCGCTACCTGAAAGAGAAAGCTTGGAAGGTGAAGTGAGGCGATCTGTGCGGACACCGGCGCTTGAGCCAGAAGGCCCGCCGGGGTTTAAGGGGGCCATGACAGAGGCGGCGACCCCCAAACTCCTGCGCACCCTGGCCGGTGAGACCTTCGAACGGCCCCCCGTCTGGTTCATGCGCCAGGCCGGCCGCTCCCTGCCGGAGTACCGGGAGCTCCGCACCCGCGCCAAGGACTTCCTGGCTTTCTGCTACGATCCGGAGATGGCGGCCGAAGCGACTCTCCAGCCGATGCGAAGGTTTCCCTTCGACGCGGCCATCGTCTTTGCAGACATCCTCCTCATCCCCCAGGCCCTGGGCCAGGAGGTCTGGTTCGAGGCGGGAGAGGGCCCGCGCCTTGGCGCCCTGCCCGAGGTTGAAGCCCTGGCCGGCGAGGTCGAGGCTTCCACCGCCCGCCTGGCGTCCATCGGAGAGACCCTGTCGCGGGTCCGGGCCCAGCTGGAGCCGGAACGCGCCCTGATCGGGTTTGCCGGCGCCCCCTGGACTGTGGCGACCTACATGATCGAGGGGCGAGGTTCTGACCGTTCCGCCGCCCGCGCCTTCGCCTATGAGCAGGCCGAACGCCTGGACCAGATCCTGGAAATCCTGGTCGAGGCGACGGCGCGCTACCTGGTCATGCAGGCCCGCAGCGGCGCCCAGGTCCTGAAGCTCTTCGAGAGCTGGGCCGAGGGCTTGGCTGAAGACGTCTTCCAGCGCGTTGTCGTGGGCCCTCACAAGGAGATCATCCGGAGGGTCCGGGCGGCCGGGGTCGAAGCGCCCTTCATCGGATTCCCAAGGGGGGCGGGCGCCCTCGTAGATGGTTACGCCGACCAGGTCCCTGTGCAGGCGGTTGGCCTCGACACCCAGGCCAGCCTCGCCCAGGGACGGCGGATCCAGGCTGGCGGCAAGGCGATCGAGGGCGCCCTCGACAACCTCCTTCTTCGGGTTGGCGGACCCGATATGGATCGTCGCATCGACACCCTCATTGAGGCCTGGAGTCCGGGTCCCTACATCTTCAATCTCGGGCACGGTGTCCTGCCCGACACCCCCGTGGCCCACATCGAGCGGGCCGTACGCAGGATCACAGGCAAATGACCCGTCTGGCCGTCGTCCTCTTCAACCTGGGTGGACCGGACGGGCCGGACGCGGTGCGTCCCTTCCTATTCAACCTCTTCCGGGACAAGGCCATCATCGGTGCGCCCGCCCCGGTGCGCTACCCCCTCGCCGCCTTCATCTCGGCGACCCGCGCCAAGGGCGCCCGGGCCAACTACGCCCTCATGGGGGGCGGATCCCCGCTTCTGCCTGAGACCCGGAAGCAGGCCGAGGCCCTGCAGGCGGAGCTGGTCAGGCGACGCCCTGGCGATGAGGTCAGGGTCTTCGTGTCCATGCGTTACTGGAAGCCCTTTGCCGCCCAGACGGCGCGGGAGGTCGTCGCGTTCGCTCCTGACGAGGTGGTGCTCCTGCCCCTCTACCCCCAGTTCTCCACCACGACGACAGAGTCCTCCCTCAAGGACTGGGACAAGGCCTATCAAGGGCCTGGCCGGAGCCGCACCGTCTGCTGCTATCCGGTCTCTGACGGCTTGGCTGAGGCGCACGCGCGAGCTATCCGGGGCGTCTGGGAAGCGGCCGGCCGGCCGGCGGGACTTCGTCTCCTCTTCTCCGCCCACGGCCTTCCCGAGCGGGTGGTCGCTGGAGGAGACCCCTACCAGGCGCAGGTGGAGGCCACGGCCGCCGCCGTCGCTGCGCACCTGCCAGAGTTCATGGACTGGAAGATCAGTTACCAGAGCCGGGTTGGCCCCCTGAAATGGATCGGGCCCTCGACGGACGACGAGATCCGCCTGGCGGGGGCGGAAGGGGTCGGCGTCCTTGTCTCGCCGATCGCCTTCGTCTCCGAGCATGTCGAGACCCTGGTGGAACTTGACCATGAGTATGCCGAGTTGGCCCATGAAGCCGGTTGTCCCGTCTGGCTGAGAGCGCCGGCGCCCGGTACGGACCCGGGCTTTATTTCCGCCCTGGCCGGCGCCGTCGGAACCGCCCTGCAGCGAGAAGGGGGCGTGGCGCCTGATGGAAACTGGTCCTGCGCCGCGGTCCATGGCCGCTGTCCTTGCCTGGAGAAGACAGCCGGAGCGCGCCGATGAACACCTATGACCTGCTTCGGGGTCTTCACATCCTGGCGGTTATCGCCTGGATGGCCGGCATCCTGTATCTGCCGCGTCTGTTCGCCTACCACGCCGATGCGGCGCGCGGGTCGGAGATGGACCAGACCTTCCAGGTCATGGAGCGCAAACTCTACCGGATCATCATGGGGCCGGCCATGGTGGCCTCCTTCATCCTGGGTCTCGCCCTGATCTGGTTCGACGCGACGGCCCGGCTCGGGGGATGGGACTTCCTGCTGACGCCCTGGATGCTCGCCAAGATGGCGGGGGTGGTCTTCCTGATCGGCTGGCATCATTTCCTGGGGGCGTCGCTGAAGCGGTTCGCCGCCGGGACCAACACACGGTCCAACCGGTTCTGGAGGGCGACCAACGAACTCCCCTTCCTCGCGGCCATCGTCATGGTTCTGGCGGTCACCCTCGAATTCGGCGGCTGACTCACAGGCGGCGTGGCGCTTGACCCCGCCCGCCGAGTGTGGTTCCGCTGCCCTGTCCGGTACGAACAGGCGTTCGCAGCCGGATCCCGCCTCTTGCCGCGGGCGCGCCGCTCCTCCGTGACGGCCCCTTGCCCCGGCTCCGGAATGAAAATCTGAATTGTGGGCGCGTGGACGCGCCTGCGCGGGTCGTCGCCGCCATGAGCTGGGGCGCGGCCCGGGAGCTGAAAGTCTGACCATGTCTGAAGACACCGTTTCGCAGGACCCCGCCGATCTCGTCGAGGCCATCGAGGACGCCAGCCTCGACCTCGCCGCGAGTGAGGACGTCGCCGGCGAGGACGACGAGCCCACCCAGGCCGCCCAGGCCATCGCCGCCATGGGCCTCACCCGCATGTCCCTTCAGGAGCTGAAGGACAAGTCTCCCGCCGATCTCCTCAGCTTCGCGGAAACCCTGGAGATCGAGAACGCGAACTCCATGCGCAAGCAGGACATGATGTTCGCCATCCTCAAGGTCCTGGCCGAGGAGGGGGTGGAGATCTCGGGGTCGGGGACGATGGAGGTCCTGCCGGACGGGTTTGGCTTCCTGCGCTCTCCCGAGGCCAACTACCTCCCCGGTCCCGACGACATCTATGTTAGCCCCTCGCAGATCCGGAAGTTCGGACTGCGGACCGGCGACACGGTCGACGGCGGCGTGCGCGCACCCCGCGAGGGGGAACGCTACTTCGCCCTGGTGAAGGTGGACCAGATCAATTTCGAACCGCCAGAGAATGTCCGGCACAAGGTCCTCTTTGACAACCTGACCCCCCTCTATCCGCAGGAGCGGCTGAAGATGGAGATGGAGGATCCGACCCTGAAGGATCGCTCCGGCCGTGTCATCGACATCGTGGCCCCTCTCGGCAAGGGACAACGCTGCCTGATCGTCGCCCCGCCGCGGGTCGGCAAGACGATCATGATGCAGAACATCGCCAAGGCCATCGCGGCCAACCACCCCGAGTGCTATCTCATCGTCCTCCTGGTGGACGAGCGGCCCGAGGAAGTCACGGACATGCAGCGGACGGTGAAGGGGGAGGTGATCGCCTCGACCTTCGACGAACCGGCGCAGCGCCACGTCCAGGTGGCCGAGATGGTCATCGAGAAGGCCAAGCGCCTGGTCGAGCACAAGCGCGACGTCGTCATCCTGCTGGATAACATCACCCGCCTCGGCCGGGCCTACAACACCACCGTCCCCTCCTCGGGCAAGGTCCTGACCGGCGGTGTGGACGCCAACGCCCTTCAGCGACCGAAGCGCTTCTTCGGCGCGGCGCGGAACATCGAGGAAGGGGGCTCCCTGACCATCATTTCCACCGCCCTGATTGATACCGGCAGCCGGATGGACGAGGTGATCTTCGAAGAGTTCAAGGGCACCGGGAACTCGGAAATCGTCCTTGACCGGAAGGTCGCGGACAAGCGGATCTACCCGGCCATCGACATCCTGAAGTCGGGGACCCGGAAGGACGAGCTCATCACCCCTCCGGGGCAACTGGCCAAGACCCACGTGCTGCGGCGGATCCTTGCGCCCATGGGCGCGCAGGACGCCATCGAGTTCCTGCTGGACAAGCTGCGCCAGTCCAAGACCAACGACGACTTCTTCCAGTCCATGAACACCTGATCACCGACGCCCGGTGTTTCACGTGAAACACCGGGGCGCCCCTTCGAGTCAGGGGATCAGCAGGGTCGAGCCCACGGTCAGGCGGGCCTCAAGCGCCTCATGGGCCGCCTTCGCCTGGCTTAGGGGAAAGGTCTGGCCGATCTCTATGGAGATCTCCCCCGCGGCGATCCGCCCGAAGACCGCGGCGGCGCTGGCGTCCAGTTCGGCCGTGGTCGCGACATAGTCGCCCAGGGTTGGGCGGGTGAAGAAGAGCGAGCCCATGCGCATGAGGCGGCCGGGCTCGACAGCCGGGGGCGCGCCTGAAGCGTTGCCGAAGCTCACGAAGGTTCCCCTCCGGGCCAGGCTGCCCAGGGTGCCCTCGAAGGTCGACGCCCCGACGGAGTCATAGGCCACAGGCACGCCGGCGCCCCCGGTGATCCGGCGCACCTCCGCGGCCACGTCCTGTTCGCCATAGAGGATGACGTGATGAGCGCCGAGGGCCCGGGCCCGGTCCGCCTTGGCGGGGCTGCCGGCCGTGGCGATCACCTCAGCGCCAAGGGCCCGGGCCCACTGCACCATGATCTGGCCCACACCGCCCGCGGCGGCGTGGATCAGGACGGGCTCACCGGCCCGGACCGGGCGACAGCGCAGGAGGAGAAACTCGGCGGTCATGCCTTTCAGGAGGGCGGCCGCCGCGGTCCGTTCATCCACCCCCTCCGGGATCCGGACGGCGCGCGCCGCCTCCACCAGGTGCAGGTCCGCATAGGCCCCGATGGGACCGGAGGCGAAGGCGACCCGGTCCCCCGGGGAGAAACGCGCGACATCGGCGCCTGCGGCGATGACCTCCCCGGCCCCCTCCATGCCCAGGCCCGAAGGCAGGCGGAGGGGATAGAGGCCCGACCGGTGGTAGGTGTCGATATAGTTGACCCCAATGGCCGACTGCCGAACCAGGATCTGGCCGGGACCGGGCTCCGGGTCCGGCAGATCGACGAGGTCGAGAACCTCGGGGCCGCCGGTGGCGGAGAGGCGGATGGCGCGCATGGCTCAGGTCGCTCCGAGGTTTGAGCGGAGGAAGTCCAGGGTGCGCCGCCCCGCGAGGGCGGCGTCCGTCGCATCGTAATGCTCGCCGCCGGCACGGGCGAAGGCGTGGTCACGGCCGGGATAGGTGTGAATCGTCGCGAGAGGCTGGCCGGCGAGGCCCTCGCGGATGGCGGCCTGGGCGGGGGGCGGCACGAAGCCGTCCGCCTCGGCGATGTGCAGCATCACGGGCCTGCGGAGCGCCTGGCTCTCTCCCACCAGGGCCTCGATGCCCACCCCGTAGTACGAGACGGCGGCGTCGACATCAGTGCGGGTGGCCGTCAGCCAGGCCAGCTGACCGCCCAGGCAGAAGCCGACAGCGCCCGCCTTGCCGGTGCAGCCGGGGTCCGCCCGGACATGGGCCAGGGTGGCGGCGATATCCGTGACGCCCTGTCCGGCGTCGAAGGCGTTCATGAGGGAGAAGGCCTTCTTCCATTCGGCCTCGGTGCGGTCGGAGATGTCCACGCCGGGCTCAATCCGCCAGAAGAGGTCCGGACAGATGGCGAGGAAACCCTGGCTGGCGAGGCCGTCGGTGATCTCGCGCATGACGGCGTTGACCCCGAAGATCTCCTGAAGCACCACGACGGCCGGGGCTGGGGCTGTGGTGGGCCGGGCGACATAGGCGGCCATCTCGCCGCCGGGGACCTGGATGCGGACTGTCTCTCCCATGGGGGCTCCTCCGTTTGATGAGCTCCACACTTAGGGATGCGAGGCGTCCGGCGGAAGCCGTTTTGCGAAGCGCACCGCTGCGCGCTATCCTGACGCCCTGCGCCGCAGGCTCGGCCCTACGAGGACCCTCCCATGAAGATCACCGTCGAGATCGACTGCTCTCCCGTCGAGGCCCGGACCTTTCTGGGCCTTCCGGACGTCAGCGCGCTGAACGCCAAGCTGGTCGAGGAAATGCAGACGCGCATGAGCGCCAACATGGCCATGCTCTCGCCAGATGAACTGATGAAGAACTGGATGGCCTTCGGCGCCGGGGCCCAGGAGCAGTTCTCCAAGCTGATGACCCAGGCCGCCGGCATGGGCATGGGCGCGCCGCGCCCGAAATGAACGACACCGTCTTCGCACCCGCCACCGCGCC
>CANGRP010000111.1 GCA_947456005.1 Caulobacteraceae bacterium | reverse complement strand
CGCCGGACAGGACGTGGACGCTGCGGGCCTCATGCCGGATCGTGGCGAGGACCCGGGTGGAAACCTCCCCGCTGACGAAGGGCGCCGACCTCGCGACCGTGCGCAGCCAGTCCAGATTGGTCTCGATCCCCGCAAGGCGGGTCCCCTCGAGCGCCTCCTGCATGGCGGCCACCGCCGCCTCCCGGGTGTCCGCCCGGACGATCAGCTTGGCGATCATCGGATCATAGTGCGAGGTGATCTCCGCCCCCGGGGCGACCCAGGTCTCGACCCGGGCGCCGGGGGGGAGTGTCGCCTCCGTCAGCACGCCGCTGCTCGGCCGGTAGTCCCGGTCCGGGTCCTCGGCATAGAGCCGCACCTGGATGGAGGCGCCAGAGGGTGAAGGGGCGCCCCCTCGCATGAAGGCGTAATCCCCGGCGGCGCCGCGGATCATCCACTCCACCAGGTCGACGCCGGTGACCTCCTCGGTGACGCCATGCTCCACCTGCAGGCGGGTGTTGACCTCAAGAAAATAGAAGTCGTCCCGCGCCGGATCGTAGAGGAACTCAACCGTGCCGGCGGATCGGTAGTCGACCGCCCGGGTCAGCCGGATGGCGGCGTCGACAAGGGCCTGGCGGGTCGCTGGCGGCAGGTGCGGGGCCGGCGTCTCCTCGACCACCTTCTGGTTGCGCCTCTGCAGGGAGCAGTCGCGCTCGCCCAGGGCGATGACCGTCCCCTGCCCGTCCCCGAAAACCTGGACCTCGATATGCCGGGCCTCGGCGACATAGCGCTCCAGGAAGACCCCGGCGTCGGCGAAGGCCCCTGAGGCCATCCGCACCACCGAGGCGAAGGCGTCGGCGACCTGGGCCTCGGTCTCACAGACCTTCATCCCGATGCCCCCGCCCCCGGCGGTGGCCTTCAGGATCACCGGAAAGCCGATCTCACGGGCGGCGGCGAGGGCTGCTGCCGCGTCGGTCAAGAGGTCGGTCCCGGGGGCCAGCGGCGCGCCATGGGCCCTAGCGAGCTCCCGAGCCGTGTGCTTGAGGCCAAAGGCCCGGATATTGTCCGGCGTCGGACCGATGAAGGTGATCCCGGCCGCCTCGCAGGCCTCGGCAAAGGCGGTGTTCTCGGACAGGAAGCCGTAGCCGGGGTGGATCGCCTGCGCCCCTGTCGCCCGGGCGGCGGCCAGCACAGCCTCGATGTTCAGGTAACTTTCGCCGGCCGGTGCAGGGCCGATGCGCACCGCCTCGTCAGCTTCCCGGACGTGGGCCGAGCCGGCGTCGGCGTCGGAGAACACCGCAACGGATGTCACCCCCATGCGGCGCAGGGTGCGGATGATCCGGCAGGCGATGGCGCCGCGGTTAGCGATCAGGACCTTGTCGAACATGGGCTCACCCCGCGCTGGAGGCGGTGACGATCATGCGGACCGGCGTCGGGTTGAAGCCATTGCAGGGGTTGTTCACCTGCGGGCAGTTCGAGACCACGACCACCAGATCCATCTCCGCACGCAGCTCAACGTAGAGCCCCGGCGCCGAGATGCCATCGACGATGCCAAGAGCGCCGTCCGCCTCCACCGGCACGTTCATGAACCAGTTGATGTTCGACACCATGTCCCGCTTGTTCCGCAGGTACCGGGCGTTGCCCTGGAGGAAGTTCTCGACGCAGGCGTGCTGGGACTTGGTGTGGTGGCCATAGCGCAGGGTGTTGCTCTCGCAGGAGCAGGCCCCGCCGATGGTGTCGTGGTAGGCGACGTTGGTGTCCGTCACCGTCATCATCGGGCGGCCCTCGTTGGACAGGAGGACAGCGCCGGTGCGCAGGAAGAGGTTGCCCTGGGCGGCGACAGTGTCCTGGGCCGAGTAGCGCTCGGCGTCATCGGCGGCGGCGTACATCAGGAAGTCCACCGCCTGGTTGCCCTCCAGGTCGACGATGCGCAGGGTCTCCCCCCTTGCCAACAGATGGGTCCAGGGCGCCCGGGCGGGCACCACCTCGTCATGGACCACGGTTCCGGGAGGCGCGTCGGAGGGGCTCATCGGGCGTAGTAGTCCTCGACGTTGAGGAAGGCGCGAAGGCCCTCCGGCGTGGCGTTGCGGATCGGATCGTCCGGGGCGGCGGGCTCCCCTCGCCAGGCGGTGGCGCGGACCGGGGTCACGGTGTAGCCGGGGCGCGGATCCAGCACGTGCGGGCAGTTGGCCAGCACGACCAGCACGTCCATCTCGGCCCGCAGGGTCAGACTGCGCCCTGCAGGGAAGGCCCCCCCCTCGAAGACCAGGCCGCCATCGGCCTCCACCCGGACCCCCTTGAACAGGTTGATGCAGGGGTGGACATCCTTGCGCGTGAGACCGTGCTTGCCGGCGGCGATCAGGAACCTGTCCCGGGCGTTGGGGTGCGTCCCATGATTTGCGCCGTCCCCGTATCGCCGGGCGTTGGACGCCTCGTTCGAGGCGCCGCAGAAGCAATCATGGGTCCCGGCCTCGTCCTCCAGGATCGAGAACAGCACCCGGCCCATGTCGGACAGGAGCAGGCGCCCGGCGCCCAGGTAGGCGTTCCACTGCACCTTGGTGGTGTCGGCCACATTGAGGCGCTCGGCCGGCGCCTCGGCGTTGAAGACCAGCAGGGAGACGCAGGCGTCGCCCTCCAGGTCGGTGAGCTTCAGGTGGGCGCCGCGATTCAGCCGCTTGGTTGCGTAGCCGCCCGCAGCGACGGTTTCCTCCCAGATGAAACCGTCCGGCGCCGGCAGGGTCGGCATGGCCATCACCCGGGTCCCGGCCATGGCGCGGGCGTGGGCCTGGGCGCCGTAGGGATCGGCCGTGCTCACGACGCCGCCCTCCCCTCGGCCGTTCCGTGTTCGCCGGCCTCGTGCAGGGGCGGCAGGAGCGCGGTGGTGGTGACCAGCTTGACCTGCTGGACGCCACGGATCCGGCGGAGCTCGTCGCAGAGTTGCTGCAGCCGCTGCGAGGGCCCCTGCACCAGGAGGACCTCCAGGGACTGGTCCTGCTCCAGGAAGACGTGCTGGGAGGAGATGACCTCCTTCAGATAGGCGACCTGGGTCTGGGCCAGGGCCTGGCGCACCCGGCCCGACTCCGCCCGGTAGATCAGGGTGACGGTGCCGGCGACGATGGCGCCGACAATCTCCTCCCGATGCCCGGCAAGCTCATGCCGGATGAGCTCAGCGATCATCTGGGAGCGGCTGGGCAGGCCGCGCTCGGCCACCATCTCATCCAGCTGGGAGAGGAGCTCAGCGGGCAGGCTGACGCTGAGCCGCGCCAGGTGGGAAATGGCTTCATCCATGCCCGACTGCCTACGGCCGATTATTACGTTTGGCAAATGCCGTAATACTGGAGGGCGGGAAGCCTTGCTGATACCGCCCAGGTTTTAGGCACGGCGCCCAAGGGGTGATCAGCGGGCCCCGGCGCCCTCTGGCCTCCGTCATGGTCCCGGAAGCCGCCAAGTTCCTGAAACCCGAGGCCCTCTCTGTACAGGCTTACCGCCAGATCCAGGTCCCTGACGGGTCTTGCGATCCTGAGGTCCGGAGGCATGGCGGGCGGGCTCTCTGAAGGCGTTCCGGCGCGGTTGCGCCTATCTGGAGGGGGTCCTAGCCCCATGACGGCAGGGGGCTAAGGGTCGCCGACCTGCTGTTTGCACCCCAGGTCGCAGTGGGGGCCTGGCTTTGCGCATTGCATCCGGAGACGAATTCCGGGAACCCTGAGGTCCGAATTGAGGCGGGAGGTCGCGACATGCGGACGACGAAGCTCGGCGACCTGGGAGAGGTCAGCCGCCTGAGCCTGGGGGGTGGGATCGGTCAGATCTGGGGAGAGACCCCGCGCGAGGAAGCCTTGGCCACCCTCCACGCCGCCGTCGAGGCCGGGATCAGCCTGATCGACTGCGCGCCCATGTACAACAACGCTGAACGGTTCATCGGCGAGGCCTTCGAAGGGCGCCCTCCCCCGGGAGTGAGGTTCACCACCAAGCACCAGCTGGGCACGCCCCAGCCCGGCGCGGCGACGGCGGCCCTGGAGGCCTCGGTGGACGCCAGCCTCGCCGCCATGCGCCTGGGCCGCATCGACCTGTTCTTCCTGCATTCCAACCTGCATCGCGACGGTTTCGCCTATGCCTTTGGCGACAGCGCCAAGGCGCAGTTCTCCACCGCCCTGTCGATCTATGCCGAGGAGGTCATCCCGGCCATGGAGGCGCTGAAGGCCAAGGGCAAGATCGGCCAGTGGGGGATCACCGGGATCGGCGTTCCCGAAGCGGTGCTGGACGCCCTCGCCCTCCCTGTCCTCCCCTCCGTCGTGCAGGTCATCGCCAACCTGATGGACAGCCCCGGCGCGCTGAAGCGCTACGCCGAGCCGGCCCGCCCGCGCGAGATCGCCCGGGCCGCCAAGGCGGCGGGACTGGGCGTCATGGGTATCCGAGCCGTCCAGGCCGGCGCCCTGACGGCGGCGGTGGACCGGGAGCAGTCCCCCAACAACCCTGACCGGCGCGACTTCGAGCGGGCCGCCCCCTTCCGGGCCCTCTGCGCGCGCTGGGGCGTGGACCCGGCCTACGCGGCGCATCGCTACGCTCTCTCCCTGCCCGATTTCGATGTGGTGGTGCTGGGAGTGAAGAACCGGTCGGAGCTGTCCCTCTGCGTCCAGGCGGAGGCTGACGGGCCCTATTCCGAGGCGGAGATGGCCGAGATCGACGCCCTGGGCCTTCGGCCGCCCGGGTCCTGAGGCTGGGGCTTCGGCTCAAACGGTCCCCGCGCGCAGGGCAGGCCCGCGGAGCGGCGCTCCGGCCCCTGGGCCGGGTTCCTTGCGACCGGGCCTTTTCTCTGTTCTGTTGGAGGACTTCCCCCTAAGCCTTTGGCCAAGGAGCAGGCCCATGATCGAGATGACGGATGTCACGCGTCGGGGTGCGCTTGTCTTTACAGCCGGAGCGATGGTTGCGGGGTGCGCCACGCGCCCGCCTGCGCCGCGGACCCAGCCCGCCGCCCTGACCCTGGAAGAAGCCTTCTTGGGGCGCACGGTGGGCGAGGGTGTGTTCAGCTTTCCCATTGCGCGGGTCAATCGCCGCTTCCGCGCCGACCTCGACGGGCGTCTGGAGGGCGATCGCCTGACCGTGGTGGAGGACTTCTTCTACGAGGATGGCGAGACGAACCGGCTGACATGGGTGTTTGACCGCGCCGGGCCGGGCCGCTGGACGGGCAGGCGGGAAGATACGGTCGGCGTGGCCGCCGTGACGGAAAGCAACGGGCTGATCCGGCTGGAGTATCTGGCTGACGTGAGCTCGCGAGGCGCCGTGACCCGCCTGGGCTTTCGCGATCTGATCTATCGGACAGGCCCCGACGTGATCGTGAACGAGGCGGTGGTGTCCTGGAACGGACTGCCGCTGGGCTCGGTCCGGTTCGAGATCCGGCGGGCCTGAGGGCCTTTTCCGCCGCGTCCGGGTGGACGGGCCCATCCCTCTCCCCATATGCGTCGCGTTGCAGCGAAGGAGCATGAGCGTGACAGGACCCGTGGTGGTGACAGGCGCCTCGAGCGGCATTGGACGGGCGTGCGTCGAGCGGCTTGCAAAGGCAGGCGTGCGGACCTTCCCCACCGTGCGCAAGGACGCCGATGCGCTGGCATTGACGCAGGCCTTCGGCCCGCTCGTCGAGCCTGTGCTGGCAGATGTAACGGACGCCGGGAGCCTGGCCCGGGCCGCCGCTGAAATCCATGACCGGCTGGGGGGCGGCCGGCTCGGCGGCCTTGTGAACAACGCCGGCGTCGCATGGCCCGGGCCCGCCATGAGCCAGCCCCTCGAGGAGATCGAGCAGGTGATCGACACCAATCTGGTCGGCGCCATGCGGGCCGTGCAGGCCTTTGGCCCCCTGCTCGGCGCCGTGCCGGGCGCGACAGGCCCCAAGGGCCGCATCGTCAACATCACCTCGGTGTCGGGCAAGTTCGGCTATCCCTTCACCGCCGCCTACGCCGCCTCCAAGCACGGGCTGGAAGGCTATTCCGAGAGCCTGCGCCGCGAACTCATGCTGACGGGCGTCGATGTGATCGTGGTCGGGCCCGGCGCGGTGAAGACACCGATCTGGGGCAAGGGCGCGGCCATCGACCGGTCGCGCTACGAAGGTACGGGCTGGGCCGCCCCGCTCGCCCGGCTGGAGGAAAGCCTCGCGGCCATGGACGAGGAAGGGCTGGAGGCCTCCGTCGTCGCCGAAGTGGTGCTGGAGGCGCTCACCGACCCCCGTCCCAGGGTGCGCTACGCGCCCGTGCCGCAGCCGCTTGTGAACTGGTGGCTGCCGCGACTGTTGCCGAAGCGCCTGATCGACGGCGTGATCGCCGACCGGCTCGGCCTCACGCCGAAGGCCGCCTCGGAGTAAGGCATGGAGCCGGGCTTAAAGACCTTCAGCCGCCGACGCCTGCTGATCGCCGGAGGGCTCGCCGGCCTTGCCGCGGGGCCCGCCCGGGCGGCGCCGACCGACCGCTTCACCTCCGGCGCCCATGGATCGAAGGTCCTCGACCACTCGGCCTTCGACGCCTTGCTGGAAACCTATGCGCGTCTGGCGGCTGATGGCGTCGTTCGCGTCGATTACGCCGGCTGGGCGGCCTCGCCGAACGACCTCCGGCGTCTGAAGCGGTATCTTTCTGAACTGAGCCGGGCCGATCCGCTCTCGCTGACCCGGGGCGAGCAATTCGCCTACTGGGCCAACCTCTACAATGCGCTCACCCTCGATGTGGTGCTGGCGGCCTTCCCCGTGCGATCGATCCGCGACATCCGGCCCTCGCTGCTGGCCGCCGGTCCCTGGCGCCAGGAGCGCATCACGGTCAGCGGCGCCAGCCTGTCCCTCGATGCGATCGAGCATGACATTCTTCGAAGGGCCTGGCGGGACCCCCGCGTTCACTATGCGGTCAACTGCGCCTCCTTCAGCTGTCCAGACCTGCCGCGCCGGGCCTGGCGAGGGGCCAGTCTCCAGGCCGCCCTCGACGAGGCGGCCCGCACCTATGTCAATCATCCGCGGGCGGTGCGTTTCGAGGGCGACGCCCTGGTCGTGTCCTCGATCTACAGGTGGTACGCCGAGGACTTCGGATCGTCGGATGCGGCCGTGATCGCGCATCTGGCGCGCTTTGCACGGCCGCCGCTCGCGGCGCGGCTGAAGGCCAGCCGCCGGATCGCGCGCACCACCTACGACTGGTCTCTCAACGCAGTCAGGACGGCCGGGTAAGCGCCAGTGGTTGGCCGCCTCCCCCCAGACCTGCAATCCCGGATTCCGGAGGGCCACCACGCGCCTTGACCGGATCTTCCTGCGGCCATCGGGCCCAAGCGGTTCACCCGCTTGCGGACCGTCTCGTGGCGGATGTCGACGCCGCGCTCGAACGCCAGGTCCTCCACGTTCCGCAGTGACAGCGGGGACCTAACCTAGAGCATCACCACCATCAGGATCACCTCGGGCGAGGAGTCGAACCCGCGGAACGGGTTATCGGACTTGGCCATGAACCGCCGTCTCTGGCGCCTCGGCCGCCGGGCGCTGAGGTTGGGCTGACAGCGCCCGCAGCATCCGCCTCAGGTTGACTTGATGAAAGCCCGAAAAACGCCCGCGACGGCTCTTGGGCTATGGTACGGGATCAGAAGGCGTAGCTCAGGCCCGCCTGAAAGGTTCGCTGAGGTCCAGGCAAGATCCCGCGAGAACGATCCACGATCGTCAGCTCGTCGAACAGGTTCTTCACCGCCAGATAGCCGCCCAGGCGGCCGTCCGGCGCGGTGAGATTGATCGTCGCGTTCCAGATGGTGGCGGGGCGGATACGTCCGCGCTGGCCATTGGCGGACGGGGCGGAGGTGTTGAGATCATCGGTGAACATTTCGCCGGTGTGGACGATCTCGATCTGCCCCTCGAACCAGTCACCCCGGGCGTAGCCGACGGCTCCGGAAAACAGCGTCTTGGGCGCATATGGCAGACGATTGCCGGTGACGACCACATTGGTGAAGCCACTCACGTTGGAGAGCCGTCGGCCAACGAACTTGGCGTCTGACACTACAGTCAGGGCGGCGCGAACGAAGAGGTCGTCGCCGTTCAACAGGCCCAATTCCCGGGCCGAGGCCTGCAGGCTGGCTTCGAATCCCGAGTGTCGGGTCTCGCCGGCGCTGGTCAGGGTCGCGCCGAGCCCCCCGGCGACCGAGGCAGGGACGATCTGGTTCTCGAAGTCCATCCGGAACGCCGCCACGTCAAGGCGAACACCATCTACCGGCTGACCGCGCAAGCCGGCTTCCCAGGCGGTGGAGATCTCCGCGTCGAGGTCGACCGCACCGCCAGTGGTGTTGTTGATGATGTCCTCGACGCGCGGCGGGGCGAAGCCGCGATGCACGCCGCCGAAAAGGGTCCAGCGGTCGTTCAT
>CANGRP010000110.1 GCA_947456005.1 Caulobacteraceae bacterium | reverse complement strand
GCTTGCGTCCCGTCCCGGCCTTGCGCTCGGCGGAGAGGGCCAGCTCCGGCCGGTCGAAGGAGGCGACGAACTCCCGGGCGGCGCCCAGGTGCAGGCCCTCGCGGATGTCCTGCCGGGTCCGGGCGTCGGCGGTGGCGGTCACCGCCAGCCGCGGGACCCCGGGGAAGACCTCGGCCAGGCGCCCCAGCAGCCGGTATTCGGGGCGGAAGTCATGACCCCACTGGCTGACGCAGTGCGCCTCGTCGATGGCGATGACCGACAGGGGAACCTGCGACAGCCGCTCCAGCATCCAGGGCTGCAAGAGGCCCTCTGGCGAGACGTAGAGCAGGTCCAGGGTCCCGGCCTCGATCCGCGCCCAGGTGGCGGCGCGGTCCTCGGGGGCGGTGAGGGAATCCAGGCGGGCGGCGCCGACCCCGGCCTGGACCAGGCCCGCCACCTGGTCGGCCATCAGGGCGATGAGGGGGCTGACCACCAGGCCAAGGCCGGGCCGCAGCAGGGCAGGGATCTGGTAGCAGACACTCTTGCCCCCGCCGGTGGGCAGGACGGCCAGGGCCGGACGACCGGCCATGACCTCGGCGATCACCGGCGCCTGCAGGCCCCGGAAGCCGGCGTGCCCGAAGACACGGCGCAGGACCTCCTGCGCCTCCTGTAGCGAATCGTCGGACATGCCCCTCTATCGCCCGCCCCGCTGCGGCTGCGAAGGGGCGGAAGGCGGCGCGCCGGGCCTATTCGGCGGCGAGGGCCGCCGGGGCGTCCTGGGCGCCTCGGACCAGACGCCCGGGCAGGGCGCCGGTGGGCTCGCCGTCGCGGTAGGTGACCTGTCCGGCCACCAGGGTGGCGACATAGCCCCGGGCCCTCTGCAGGAGCCGCCGCCCGCCCGCCGGAAGGTCGTAGCCCACGGTGGGCGGCTCCACCGCCAGACGGTCGAAGTCGATGACGTTGAGGTCTGCGCGAAGGCCGGGCGCCACCAGGCCCCGGTCCAGAAGGCCCACCGTCTCGGCCGTCGCCCGGGTCTGCAGGCGGATCATGTGCTCGAGCGGCAGGCGCGGACCCCGGGTCCGGTCCCGGGCCCAGAGGGTCAGGTTGGTGGTGGGGAAGCTGCCGTCGCAGATCATGCCCACATGGGCGCCGCCGTCGGACAGGCCGGCCACGCAGTCCGGATGGCGCAGCATGTCATAGGCCGGGTCCAGCCCGCCGTCGGCATAGTTGAGGAAGGGCAGGTAGAGCATGCCGCGCCCGCCGCGGGTCATCATGTGGTCCAGGGCCACGGCTTCGGGGGCGACGCCCCGGGCCCGGGCCAGGGCGCCGATGGAGTCCTCGCGTCTCGGCTCATAGTCCGGCGTCTCGGCCATCAGGAACATGTTGTCCCAGTCCCGGGTCAGGCGCGAGGCGATGGCCGCGCCGCCCGGCGGGACCGCGTCATCGAGGAGGGCGGCCCGGAAGGACGCCTCCGCCAGCCGCGCCATCCTCTGCTCCAGGGGCAGGGCCGCCACGGATTTCCAGGCCTCGGTGTGGCTGAAGGGGTTGAGGGTCAGCTCGAAGCCCAGCAGCACGCCCACCCCCCGGCCGGCGACCTGGGCCCGCATGGGCAGGCCGTCGGCGGTGGCGGCGGACAGCTGGGCCAGGAGGTCGCGCCAGGCGTCGGGCGCCTTGGGGCCCTGCAGCAGGCTGAAGGACAGGGGCCGGCCCGAGGCCTCCACCAGCCGGCGCATCAGGCCGAACTCGGCCTTCGGGTCGGCGAAGTCGGAGACGAACTGCAGGACGCCGCGACCGGCGGCCTTCAGCCCGAGGGCGATGCCCATCAGCTCGTCCTCGGCGGCGGTCAGGGTCGGCGTCGGCTGGCCGTCCGAGGTGCGGTGATTGAGGGTGCGCGAGGTGGAGAAGCCCAGGGCGCCGGCCTCCATGGCCCGCTTGGCCAGGGCCGACATGGCGGCGATGTCGGCGGGGCTGGCCGGCTCGCGGTTCGCGCCGCGCTCGCCCATGACGAAGACCCGCAGGGCCGCATGCGGCAGCTGGGCGCCGACGTCGAGGTCGTAGGCCCGGCCGGACAGGGACTGGAGATAGTCGGGATAGCTCTCCCAGTTCCAGGGCAGGCCCTCGGCCAGGACCGGGTGGGGAATGTCCTCCACCCCCTCCATCAGCCGGATCAGCCGGTCGTGGTCCTCGGGCCGGCAGGGGGCGAAGCCGACCCCGCAATTGCCCATGACGGCGGTGGTGACCCCGTGCCAGGCGGAGGGGGTGAGGTGGTGGTCCCAGGTGACCTGCCCGTCATAGTGGGTGTGGATGTCGACGAAGCCGGGGGTGACGATCCTGCCGCGGGCGTCGATCTCCTCGGCGCCGGAGCCGCTGATGGCGCCCACGGCGGCGATCCGCCCGTCCTTCACCGCCACGTCGGCCTCGCGCCCCGGCGCCCCGGAGCCGTCGATCACCGTCCCGCCGCGGATCACCAGGTCGTAGGCGCGTTCCCGTCCGGCCATGACGTCTCCTCCGTCGCGGTCCCCGCCGCGTGACGGGATTCAGCGCCTATCGCGGGTGCGGGGTCAAGATGGGGGGCTCTTGAGGGGGTGGCGTTCACGCCCTGCAGGAATGACGCGGCGCCCTGTCCGTAAGGGCTCAGGGCGTCCGTTGGCCCGGGCTTTGGATGCGGCATGTACTCGCCGCGTGCAGCGAATTCGGATGGCTGAGCCTGAACCGCCCAATCACGTCTGCTCACCTGGGGCGTTTTCCCGATCGGGATTATTTCTGACCTGAGAGTGAGTTTGAAGCGCAAGATTTCCCGAACGGGAAAATCTCGTAGGAAATCGTTCGAAATCCATGATACTTTCCCGTACGGTAAAGTTCATGGCCAGACGCAACCTCAACACCGCCGAGATCGGCGACATTGTGAGAACCACCCGCAAGGCCGCCGGCTTGCGGCAGGACGAGCTTGCCGGCGCCGCCGGCGTCGGGCTGCGCTTCATCGTCGATCTCGAAGCGGGCAAGCCGACCGCGCAGATCGGCAAGACGCTTCAGGTCCTGGCAGCGCTGGGCTGCTCGCTCGACATCACACCACCGCCCGACTCCAAAGGCGCGCGGCCAAAAGATCCTCAGAAGCCATGACGCGCACCCTCGACATCTGGTGGGAGGGGCGCCGGGTGGGTCAGCTGACCCAGGACAAGCACGGTGAACTCGGCTTCGCCTATGCGCGGGCTTGGCTTGACGACGAGGCGGCGCTGCCCTTGTCCGCCTCGCTGCCAAAGCGGGCGGAGCCGTTTACTCGCCGCGAGTGCCGCCCGTTTTTCGGCGGTCTCCTGCCGGAGGAAGGCCAGCGCGACGCCGCGGCTCAGGCGCTCGGCGTCTCGCCCGCCAATGATTTCGCCCTTCTTGATCGCCTCGGCGGCGATGTCGCAGGCGCGCTCCAGCTTCTGCCGCCGGGCGAGCCACCTCCCGCTCTGGCCCTCGACCGGCAGCCAACCCCGCTTGACGATGCCGGCCTGATCCGGGTGCTGGACGCGCTGCCCCTCCGCCCGCTGCTCGCGGGCGAGGAGGGGCTGCGCCTCTCGCTCGCCGGCGCACAAACGAAGGCGCCTGTGGTTCTGGTGGACGGGGCGGTGGCCTTGCCGGCGCCGGGCCAGCCGACCACACATATTCTCAAGCCGCCGATATCGCGTTTGGCGGCGACGACCGAGAATGAGGCCTTTGTCATGCTCCTTGCCGCCGCCATCGGCCTCGACGTCGCCCCGGTCGAGGCGCGTATCGTTCGCGATCGCAGGTTCCTGCTGGTCCAGCGTTATGACCGCGTCATCGGCCACGATGGCTTCGTGCGCCGAAGCCATCAGGAGGACTTCTGCCAGGCGCTCGGCGTGCTGCCGGAGACCAAGTACGCCAGCGAGGGTGGCCCGACTTTCAAGGATTGCTTCGCGCTGCTCCGCCGCATCGCCGCAAGGCCCGCTGTGGATGTCCTGAAGCTTCTCGACGCCGTGATCTTCAACGTGATCGCCGGGAACGCCGACGCCCATGGCAAGAACTTCTCGATCCTCTATGACGCCGAAGGCCCGCGCCTCGCCCCGCTCTATGACCTGCTGGCGACCGTCGCCTATCCTGAACTCTCGCCAAGCTTCGCCATGAGGATCGGGAACCGGGCGATGCTTGCCGAACTGGACGCCGCCGCCTGGGCGGCGTTTGCGGCGGACGCGGGCCTCGGCCTGCCGCTGGTGCGAAGGCGGGTCGCGGAGATCAGCAAAGAGGTGATCGCAAGAACACACGAGGTCGCCGCCGGGTTGGCGCGCCCCGGCTTCGATCGGACGGCCATCGAAAGCCTTGCCGAAAGGGTTCGCGAACGCGCGGAGCGTATCTGTTCTTTGGAAGGACTCAGTCCCAGCCAGGCCGGGAAGCGTAGGCCTTCGGCCTGAAGCTGCAAGGGCCCGGCAACTGCACCCCCACCCGGCGCCCTCACCCCGCCAGGTCGCGGACGCACAGGACGTGGTTGTGGCCGCGGATGTCGTCGCCCTGGGGGCCGAAGCCTTCGGGAAAGGCGCCGGGGCGGGCCGTCTTCGGGTCGCTCCGCAGGGCGCCGGCGCCGTGCACGTCCATCCACTGGCGCCGACCCGAGCCTGGGGGCGCTTCCATATAACCCCGCGCCGGGCCGATCGCCGCATAGACCGCCAGCTCGCCGGTCCGGGAGAAGGCGCGGCCGGGTTCCCTGGCGGGCGGCGGGCCCTCCAGATGGGTGGTGGAGGACCAGAGGTAGGCCTCCCGGTCGCTCAGGACGAACACCGGGTCGAGGGCCGGGATGCGGGAATAGTCGACGATGGAGTGGAGTTCCTTGGCGTCTGGAAGGCGCCAGTCCCGGCGTCCGGCGAGGGAGAGGCCGTCGCAGTAGGCCAGGGCCTTCGCCCAGCTGAGGGCGCCTGCGGTTTCGCGCCGCTGCCAGACGAGACCGCTGGCCCGGTCGGTCACCGTTTCGGCGTCGGGATGGAAGTCGTTGCGCCCATAGGCGGGCCCGCGGACCAGACGCACGGCCAGCCGGTGGGGCGTCTGCATGCGGTTGGCCGGGTCCATGACCGGATAGCCCTTGATCCGGCCATCGGCGAAGTTGACGCCAAAGACCGTCTCGTCGCGGCCCATGGTGCGGCCGACATAGGGGGTTGCGCTCCACTCCTGGACGTCGATGGGCCTTCGGCCGTGGGCGGCGTCGCCCAGACCCGAGCCCGCGGCGTAGGCGAAATCGAAGACAGAAGCGTCGATGTAGGGCCGGGAGGTTTGCGGATCGCCGGTGTAGCCACCGCGATAGTCGATGAGGGAGAACAGCTCGCGGATGGTGGGGACGCGCCAGTCGTCATGACCCCCCAGCCGGCTCGCCCGGGCGAAGCCTTCGAGCTCGGCGTAGGTCATCGGCGGGCCTGGCGCCTTGGCCCAGATCAGGCCGGTCACCTGGTCGGCGACCGTGCCGTCGCCATTGTCGCGATAGGCGGGCCGGCGGCCGGGATGCTGGGCGTCCTGGCCCGACAGGAAGGCCCCTTCCGCAGGGCAGGCGATGACCTCGCCGGTCTCGCCGTAGCAGCGGTCCTGCGCCGTTCCCACGACCGGATAGGAGGCCGGGGCCGGCGGCGGGGGGGCCGCTCCCCCGGGCCAGGCCGACGCCAGAAGGATGAAACCGCCCGCGAGGGCGCCCAGAAGGGGACTGAACCGCTGGCCGGTGATCGGGCGCCTTCGGCGGTGGGCGCGGCCCTGTCCGACCATGAGGTCTCCTCCGTCGCCGCCCCCGGCCCGGAAAGTGATTGAGCCCCTGGAGGCGGGGTCCGGTCAAGGTCTCGCGGGCGCCGGCTGGTCTCGTCGCCGTCAAGATTCGGAGCCTCTGCGTCCCGCCAGGAGCCGCCCCCGGCGCCCTGAGCCGGCGCCATCTTCCCTTTCGTCCCGCCGGGACTATGTGAGTCCAGTCGCTGAACCCCGGAGACCCCCATGTTGACCTCGACCACGCCCCAGATCGCCGGACACGAGATCGCCGAGACCCTTGGGGTCGTCACCGGCGAGGCGATCATCGGGGCCAACATCTTCCGCGACCTCCTGGCCGGGCTCACCGACATCGTCGGCGGCCGCTCCCGCGCCTATGAATCCGCCATGCGGGACGCCCGGGAGATCGCCCTGAAGGAGATGGCCGAAGAGGCCCGCCGCAAGGGGGGCAACGCCGTGGTGGGCGTGGACCTGGACTACGAGACCCTGGGGTCCGGCAGCATGCTGATGGTCTCGGCCACCGGCACGGCGGTGCGGCTGAGGTAGGCGCTCAGGCTTCAGAAGGCGGGAGGTCGCCGGCGAAGTCCATGAAGGCGGCGTCGAAGGCCTCCGGCGTCTCGAGGAAGGCCGCGTGCCCGGCGTCGAACAGGGCGATCCGCGCGCCTGGGGTCCGGCGGGCCAGCCCCCTGACCAGGAACCAGGGCAGGATCCGGTCCCTCAGGCCCCAGGCGAAGAGAATGGGGATCCGCAAACCCCGCAGCACGGGTCGGATGTCCGCCTCGGGCTCGGCGAAGCTGCGCCAGGCCTCGGCCAGGACCGGGGCGGCTTTCTCGCCGCCGGCGACGATCTCTTCCCGGCGCCAGGCCGCCTCGGGGCGCGGCAGGACTGGTTGGTAGTAGCGCCCGAACCAGGCCTGAAAGCCGGCGTCCCCTGAAGCCGCCTTTTCGAACCGTCGGGCCATGTGACGGCAGAACATCCTGATGAAGGGGTTCGACGGGATCAGTCCGCCCGTATTGCACAGGACGAGACCGCGGACCCGGTCGGCGTGGTTCGTAGCGCAGAGGATGGCGGCCGCGCCGCCGATGGAGTTGCCGAGGAGGATGACGTCCCTCAGGTCCAGGGCTTCAAGGACGTCGCCTGCAAGCGCGGCGTAGCGCTCTGCGCTCGCTGGCGCCGCTTCCCTCGGGCTCTCGCCCTGGCCCGGCCAGTCGAGGGCGATGAAGGTGAAGTCGCTCCCCAGCCTCTGGGCCAACTGGTCGAAGTCCCGGGCGCCATGCCCGGTGGCATGGAGGCAGACGATCACCGGCCCCGTCCCGCTGCGCCGGACGACGAGGGGAAGGCCGCAGGCCTCGAGGGTCTGCACGAGAACGGGATGGGAGATCGCGGCGTCCATGAAGTGATACTTGTATCACTTAGAGTTTGACGTGGTCAACGCCACAGGCGAGGAAGGCGCATGGCCTCGCCTGCACCCCGCCGCCGACACCCGGAAGCGACCCGGGCCGCCCTCCTCGAGGCGGCCCGGCTGGAATTTGAGGACCCGGGCTACGACGCCACCCATACCAACCGGATCGCGGCGCGGGCCGGATTTGCACCCCAGACCTTCTATCGCCACTTCCCGGACAAGGCCGCCATCTTCCTCGCGGTCTACCGGCTCTGGACCGAGAAGGAGTTGGACCTCCTGGAGGAGGCCCAGGACGCGGCAGGGGCGGCTGCGGTTCTGATCGCCAGCCACCGGGCGTCGTTGAACTTCCGGCGCGCCCTTCGGACCCTGTCCCTGACGGATCCTGCGGTGAGAGCGGCGCGTGTGGAGAGCCGGAAGCTCCAGATCCAGCGTCTGCAGGCGCGGTCGCCACACCTCGCCGGCCTTGGCTTCGCCCGGCTTTCCGCCGATCTCCTGACGTTGGAGCGGCTCGCCGACGCCTGCGCCGAGGGCGAGTTCGGGGATCTTGGCGTTCCCGAGTATGCGGCCAAGGTGATCCTGACGGAGGCGATCCGCCGGGCCTTCGGGCCCTGATCCCGTCGCCACCGTCCCGCCGGCCGCCTATGCTGCATCCATGAGTCGGGCTGAGACCAGATCACATTTCCTGGAATTCTTCGCGGGCGGCGGCATGGCGCGGCTGGGGCTGGGGCCGGGATGGTCCTGCCTGTTCGCCAATGACTTTGACCCGGTGAAGGGGGCCGCCTATCGGGCGAATTTCCCGGACGCCGGGGCGCACTTTTCCGGCGCGGACGTCTGGAGCCTGACGGCGGCGGACCTGCCGGGGCCGGCGGACCTGGCCTGGGCCTCCTCGCCCTGCCAGGACTTCAGCCTGGCGGGCGGCCGGGCGGGGCTTTCGGGGGGGCGGTCCTCGGCCTTCTTCGGTTTCTGGCGGCTGGTGGAGGCCTTGGACGAGGCCGGGCGAGCCCCGTCCCTGATCGTGGTGGAGAACGTGGTCGGCCTGCTCACCTCCCGGGGCGGGGCGGACTTCGCGGCCCTCTGCGCGGCCCTGGCTGGGCGCGGATACCGGGTCGGGGCCATAGAGGTGGACGCCGCGGCCTTCACGCCGCAGTCCCGCCCCCGCCTGTTCGTCGTCGCCTTCCGGGGCGCGCCGCCCCCGGGTCTCACCCGCGGCGGGGCCTTTGTCACCCCGGCGGTGG
>CANGRP010000109.1 GCA_947456005.1 Caulobacteraceae bacterium | reverse complement strand
CGCGGCCCGCCGCCACAGCCGCGGCGAAGGCGCCGCCGTTGACGCTGGACGCCTCACCTTCAGGAACGGCGATGGCCAGGACCGTCCTGGGGGCCAGTCCGGCGTCGGGCGAAAAGAATTCGATCTGCATGGTTCTCCACTTCCATTCGCCGGGCCGCCGCCTGGGCGACATCCACGGCGGTTGCGTCCCTGGTGCGGGTCATGATTAGAACAGGCTGGAGCTTCAGGCGCGGCAAATCGCCAGCTGGGATCGATATTTCGTCATGCGCCTGATCGACCGCTACCTCCTGCGCCAGCTTGTTGCGCCCACCCTCTGGGCGGTGGCGGCCGCCACCGGCCTTGCCCTCCTTTCCACCTCCCTCACCCAGCTCGACCTGATCGTCGCGGGCGGACAGAACGCCCTGGTCTTTCTGAAGGCCACGGCCCTGGCCATGCCCCAGCTCATCAACATGGTGCTGCCGGTGAGTCTCTTCGTCGCGGCCCTGATCACCCTCAACCGGCTTCAGACAGACCAGGAACTCGTTGTCTGTTTCGCCGGCGGGATGAGCCGATGGCGAGTGATCGCTCCCGCCTTCCGGCTGGCGGCCGTCCTGACCCTCCTGTCCCTCGTCATCAACCTCTGGATCCAGCCCGCCTCCCACCGGGCCATGCGCGAAGTGCTGTTCGAGGTGCGCACCAACCTGGTCTCCGCCCTGATCCGGGAGGGCGAGTTCACCCAGCCCGCTCCGGGACTGACGGTCTACGCCCAGTCAATCGACCGCGACGGCGAGATCCGGAACCTGTTTATCCACCGGGCGAAGGATGACGGCGGCGCCACCACCTACACGGCGGACACCGGCCGGCTGGTGATGAAGGACGGGGCCCCGATCCTTCGCCTCTTCCGGGGATCCACCCAGGAGCTCTCCCCGGAGGGTGTCCTGAATTACCTCAGTTTTGAGGATTATCCATTTGAACTTAATGAATTTATCCGCTCCGAGGAGCGAATCCACTACAAGCCGTCGGACCGGTTCCTGCATGAACTTTTGTTCGCTGACCTCACCCAGGACTGGGAGAAGCGAAATCACCTGAAGCTTCTCGCGGAAGGCCACGCCCGCCTGGCGACCCCGCTTTACAACCTGACCTTTATGGGGCTGGCGGTCTGGGCGATCGTGGGCGGCGCCTTCTCCCGCCTCGGGTACGGTCGCCGGATCGCCATCGCCGGCGGTGTCGCCGCCGTGACGCGTATACTTGGATTCATTGCTGTTTCTGCATCTGAATCGACAGTTTGGCTCAATCTTCTTCAGTACATGATACCGCTTCTGGTCCTGGGCTGGGCCCTCCGCGCCGTCTTCCGGCAACGGCCGTCCCGGTTTATCTCCCTGACCACCCGCCGTGTCCGCAGCCCGCAGGCGGAGGCGGAGGCGGCCGCATGACCCGGATCTTCAGCATACTCGACCTCTACCTGCTGCGAGGCGCGGCGCGCGCCGTCGGGGGCGCCTTCGCTGTCATTTCAGCCGTTATCCTTCTGATTCAATTCGAGGAACTGTCCCGGTCCGTAGGGGTGCGCACGGATGCTGCGGTCAGCGATATCCTGTGGCTCACCCTGCTGCGCTCGCCGAGCCTGATCCTCCTGCTCTCGCCCTTCGTTTTCCTCTTCGGCGGGATCGCCGCCTATGTGAGCCTGAACCGGTCAAGCGAGCTGACAGCCATGAGGGCGGCCGGCGTCTCGGCCTGGCGGTTCATCGCGCCCTCCGCTGTTCTGGCCTTCACGGCGGGGGTCTTCGTGGTGACGGTCCTGAATCCCCTCGCGGCCAGTCTCACGGCCCGCTTCGAAGTCGACCGGGCCCGGCTGATGCAGTCCTATCTGGCGGACGCGCCAAAGGAGGTCTGGCTGCGTCAGGGGGATGACCGCGGCCTGATCGTCATTCACGCCAAGTCCCGCGACGTGCAGGACAACGCCATCCGCCTGAGGGCCGTGTCCCTCTTCGTCTACCAGAAAGATTCGGAGGGGCGGCTTCAGTTCCGGCGCCGGATCGAAGCCGCCGAAGCCGTCCTTCGCGGCGGGCTCTGGAATCTCAGGGATGTGCGCGAGGCGGCGGCCGGGCAGAGCGCCGTCCGTTCCGATTCGTTGTCCATCCGCTCCACGCTGACAGCAGACGGGGCGATTGACAGGTTCGCCTCACCTGAGGCCGTGACCTTCTGGAGCCTGCCCGCCGCCATCCGCCAGACGGAGCTGGCGGGCTTCAGCGCGCGCACCTTCCAGCTTCGGCTGCACCAGCTCATGGCCACGCCCATCCTGTTTTCCGCCATGGCCGTCCTCGCCGCGGCGTCTTCCCTGCGGCTTGCGCGCCAGGGCGGCCTCGCCCTCGCGGTCGGGGCGGGAACGGCCATCGGCTTCCTGGTCTTCTTCTTCAACCAGATGACGGGAGCGCTCGCGTCAGCGGACATCATCCCCCCCCTGCTCGGCGCCTGGGCGCCTCCCCTTCTCGCCCTCCTGTCCGGCCTCGCCGTGCTCTGTTACACGGAAGACGGATGAGGTGGACGTCCGGACTGTCGAATCGCAGCCCGGCCGCCCGGACAAGGCGTCGATGAAGCGGTTGGCTTTCAAGGGATGGGGTATTGCGGCCTGGCTGACCAGCGCCGTCCTGATGGCGGCCGCCCCTGCCCTGGCCGCACCTCCGCCCGCCGCCGGGGCCGACGGCCTGACCCCTGACCAGCTCTACCTGGAGGCGGACACCGTCTCCCGGGATGACGAAAAGGGGCTGACCGTCGCCCGCGGCAAGGTCCAGGCCCGGTACCAGGAACGCACCCTGACAGCGGACGAAGTGACCTTCGAGGCCGCCACCCGCATCATCCGGGCCAAGGGCAATGTCAGGATCATCAACCCTGACCGGACGGCCCAGTTCGCCGACGAGTTGGTCCTCGACCAGAACCTGTCCGTAGGGGCTGCCGCCGGGTTCGCCGCCCGCAGCGAGGGCCAGGTCAAGATCGCCGCGGCCAGCGCTGTCCGTCGCAGCGAGACGCTGAACGAACTGAACCGGGCCATCTATACGCCCTGCGAGATCTGCGCGAAGAGCGGCGAGACGAAGGACCCGTCCTGGTCGATCCAGGCCGAGAAGATCACCCAGGACCGCGAACGGCAGGTGGTGTCCTACCGCAACGCCGTCATCCGCGTCCGGGGCGCCCCCGTTTTCTGGGTCCCGGTCTTCTGGCATGCCGATCCCCAGGCCGAGCGCAGCTCGGGGTTCCTGACCCCCGACATCCAGACCTCCGGGCGCCGGGGGCTGTCCTACGAGCAGCCGTACGTCTTCGTGCTGAGCCCCTCAGCGGACCTGACGCTCTCGCCCCAGATCAACAGCCGGGTGCTTCCCTTCCTGAACGGCCATTATCGCCAGCGCTTCCGGACCGGGGCGATCGATGTTCGGGGTGGCTTCACCTACGACCGTGACTTCGACGGCGACGGCAACGCCTTCGGTGACCCGACCTCCCGCAGCTACATCCTGGCATCCGGGGCCTTCGCCCACTCACCGGAATGGCGTTGGGGCTTCAGCGCCGAGCGGACCTCGGACAATCTGCTGTTCGAGAAGTACGACGTCGGTGAGGTCTACGTGGCCCGGGGTCCGTTTGTTCCGGACGACCGGCGCCTCATTTCGCAGGTCTACGCCACCCGCCAGACGGCGCGTTCGTGGTTCTCGGCAGGCGCCTTCAGCATCCAGGGCCTGCGGCCCGAGGACGATGACCGGACCTTCCCCCAGGTGGGTCCCTTCATCGAAAGCCGGTTCGAGCCGATCACGGATCTTTTTGGCGGCCGCGTTCGGGTCCGAGCCTCCGCCGTGGCCCTGACCCGGGACGCCGCGCCGGCCAGCCCGGCCGGGACGCCGGGGCTGGACAGCCGGAGGGTGACCTTTGAGAGCGACTGGCGTCGCACCTCCACCAGCCTGGGCGGCCTGCGCATCTCGGCCTTCGGCAACTTGAGGATGGACGGCTACAACCTGGGCGATGTTGACGGCGTCGCGGGCCGGAATGTCTCGCAGGGGCGCTCCCTGGCGACGGCGGGAGCGGATGTCTCCTTGCCCCTCGCCCGACGGACCTCAGGCGCGCTCGTGGTGATCGAACCGACCGCCCAGTTTGTGGCGTCCGCGGGCGCCGCGCTCATCCGCGTGGGCCGCACGCCGGCGGGGGCGCCGATCTACCTGAACGAGGACTCGGCCACCGTGGTCTTCGACGAGACCAGCCTTTTCCGGCTCAACCAGTTTCCCGGGTATGACCTGACCGAAGACGGTCTCCGGATGAGCCTGGCGGCCCGGACGAGCATTCTCTGGGATAGTGGCCGGAGCGCACACCTCGTGCTGGGACGCAGTTTCCGGTCAAACGAGTCCGAGGTGTTCTCAACCACCTCGGGCCTGTCCCGGAAGGCGTCGGACTGGATCGTCGCCGTGGAGGCCGAGCCTCTGACCGGGGTCAGCTTCTTCGCCCGGAGCCGGCTTGATGGTGAAGATCTCAGCGTCCGCCGCGCAGAGGCCGGCGCGAACGTCTCGGTCAGAAGGGGGTCTGGATACTTCCGCTATCTCAAGGAAGAGACCGGGCCCGGGTCCGGGCGGCGTGAGAACGCAGACCTTGGCGGCGAGGTCTTCTTCAACGAAAGGTGGGGCATGTCGTTCTACGGGAACCACGACATCGCCGCGAGCGCCTGGGTGATTCGGGATATCGGCCTTGTGTACCGGGACGACTGCACTCGCCTGGACATCATCTACCGGCAGGAAGACCTGCAGGTCGGACGACTGGGCTCCTCGACCTCCATCAATCTTCGCCTCACCCTCGCCACATTGGGAGGCCCCCTTGCCACCCGATAGGGCATGCTCCGATGCATGGAACCGGTTATCGGATCGAAGCATGTCCTCACGTACTGGACCTGGAGCCTGTCTTGTCCCGTCGGGCGTTCCGTCTGAAGGCGACAGGCTCTAACGTCACACCTCTGGAGTGAAGGCCACACCCATGTCAGAAGGCAGCCGAACCTCACCATGAGCTTGAAGGAAGAAGTGTCTGTCATGACCCGCGCCGCGATGAAGGGCTGTCGCACCCTCGCCGCCGTCTGCCTGGCGTTGGGGGTCGTTGCGGGCCCGGCCTTCTCCCAGGGCCGGCCTGCGCCGGCCGGGCTGTCCGAGGGCGTCGCAGCGGTGATCAACGACGAGGTCATCTCGACCTTCGACCTCGCCCAGAGGATGCGCCTCCTGATCGCGACATCCGGGGTCCAGCCCACCGAGCAGAATCTGCCCCAGTTCCAGCGCGAGGCCCTCAGCGGCCTGGTGGACGAACGCCTACAGATCCAGGAGTTGCGCCGGGTCGAGAAGGAACAGAAGATCGAGATCGTTCCGACAGACGACGAGGTGGATGAACAACTCACCGAAATGGCGAGGGAAAACAACGCGAACCTGCAACAATTTACCAACGCCCTCGCGGCCCAGGGGATCGGCATCGCCACGCTTCGCGAACAGGTCCGGGCTCAGACGGGGTGGCAGCGTTGGGTTCGCGGTCGATACGGCTCCCGGCTGAGGGTCGGCGACGACCAGGTCAAGGCGGAGATGGAGCGTATCTCCGCAGCGGCCACTCGCCCTCAGTACCAGATCGCCGAGGTCTTCATCGACGCCGCGCGCGTGGGTGGGATGGAGGTGGCGGTGAACGGGGCCACCCAGCTCGTGGCCCAGATCCAACAGGGAGCGCCCTTCCCCGCGGTCGCCCGCCAGTTCTCCGCCTCGCCGACGGCCGCCACGGGCGGCGATGTCGGCTGGATCACGGCCGGGGAAATGCCCTCGGAAGTGGACGCCGCCCTTGAGCAGATGCGCCCGGGCCAGCTCTCCCAGCCGATTCCTGTCCGGGACGGCGTGTACATTGTCTATATGCGGGACCGGCGCGCCGGAGCCTCGACCCAGACGGTGAGCCTGAAACAGGCGGCCATCGCCCTTCCCCAGACCGCACCAGATGCAGACGTCCGCGCCGCCGCCGGCCGGCTGGGCGAACTTCGCGGCCGGATCAGCGGCTGCGAGGCGGTCGAGACCGAGGCGAACCGGGTCCAGGGCGTCGTGGCCGGTGATCTCGGCGAAGCGGAGCTGAAGGATCTTTCGCCCGCCTTCCGAAGCGCCGTGGAAGGTCTCTCGACTGGCCAGACGTCGGAGCCGATCCGCACCAATGTGGGTCTCCACATCCTGACGGTCTGCGCCCGCGGGTCGGGCGGGGCCGGTGATGTGAGCCAGGAGCAGGTCGAGGGGCGCATCTATGGCCAGCAGCTTTCGATGATCGCCCGGCGTTACATGCGCGACCTCCGCACCGCCGCCACCATTGAGACGCGATAGGCGGCGGCGTTGTGAGCCCGCCCCTTGCGGTGACCCTCGGCGATCCCGCCGGGATCGGTCCCGAGATCATCGTTGACGCGTGGTCACGCCGGAGGACGGGCGACCCTGCCTTCGTGGTATTCGGAGACGCCGGGACGCTGAGGCGGTTGGGCGCGCCCATCGCCCTCGTGGAGGCGCCCGCGGAGGCCGCCGGGGTCTTTTCATCCGCCCTGCCGGTGATCGACCTGCCCCTGCCGGAGCCCGTTCGGCCCGGTCATCCCGCTACCAGCGCGGCGACATCTGTGACCAAGTGGATCGCCGCGGCGACCCGGGCCTGCCTTGCCGGCGAGGCCCGCGCCCTGGTCACGGCCCCGATCTCGAAGTCCGTCCTGAAGTCGGCGGGATTCCCCCATCCCGGGCACACGGAGTACATCGGCGAACTCACAGCCGGGACGCCCTGGATCGGTGAACGGGGGCCTGTGATGATGCTGGCGGCGGCGGACCTTCGCGTCAGCCTGGCGACCATCCACCTGCCGATCTCTGGGGTGAGCGACGCCCTCAGCCTGGAGGGCCTCCTGCGCACAGCAAGGGTCACCGCACAGTCCCTCACGCGGGACTTCGGGCTGGCTCGCCCCCGCCTCGCCATGGCGGCGCTCAATCCCCATGCCGGGGAGGCCGGGGAGATCGGACGCGAAGAGATCACCTTGATCCGGCCCGCGGCGAACCGCCTCAGGGCGGAAGGCCTGGATATCGAAGGCCCCCTGCCCGCTGACAGCCTCTTCGCCCCTGAGATCCGCGCACGCTATGACGCCGTGATCTGCATGTATCACGACCAGGCCCTCATCCCGATCAAGATGCTCGACTTCTGGGGGGGGGTGAACCTGACCCTGGGCCTGCCGGTGGTGAGGACGTCTCCGGACCACGGGACCGCCTTCGATATCGCGGGCAAGGGCCTGGCCCGGGCCGACAGCTTCATCGCCGCCCTTCGCATGGCTGGCGAGATCGCCCGCCGGCGGGCGAGTTGACCCTTCCCGTCCGGATCTCCGACCGCCTCGCGGCCCATGGCCTCCAGGCCAACAAGGGTCTGGGCCAGCACTTTCTTCTGGACCTGAACGTGACCCGGAAGATCGCCCGCCTGTCGGAAGCGGGGCCGGCCGACCATGTCCTTGAGGTGGGGCCTGGCCCCGGCGGCCTGACCCAGGCCCTCCTGGAGACCGGCGCCAGGGTGACGGCCATCGAGCGTGACGCTCGCTTCCTTCCCCTGCTGGCCGAACTGGCCGCCGCCTTTCCCGGGCGCCTTGAGGTCCTCCACTCTGATGCTCTCAAGGTGGATGAGATCTCGATCGCCGGACCGGAGGGAGCCCGTATCGTCTCCAACCTGCCCTACAATGTCGGCACGCCCCTGCTGGTCAAATGGCTGACCGGCGCCTTCCGTCCGCGATCCATGACCCTGATGTTCCAGAAGGAGGTCGCCCGGCGCATCGTCGCGGAACCTGGCGATCCGGATTACGGCCGCCTCGCTGTCCTGGCCGCCGCGATTACTGAGCGCCGGCTTGTCCTGGAGGCGCCGGCAAAGGCCTTCACGCCACCGCCCAAGGTGGACTCGGCGGTCGTTCACCTGGTTCCAAGATCGCGCCCGGTGACCGGGCCCCGGCTGGAGGCCCTGCAGAAGGTCACGGCCGCAGCCTTTGGGCAGAGACGCAAGATGCTCCGGGCCGGATTGCGGGCGCTTGGGGGAGAGACCCTCTGCCACACCGCCGGCGTGGATCCCTCGGTGCGACCGGAGACCCTGGACCTGGAGGGCTTCCTCTCTCTTGCCGACGCCCTGCTCACGAAAGCTTGATCGCCGGTTTCTGCGGGCATAGGGTTTCGGCTGTCCAAGGGGCGATTCCGGAACCGTCGTGGTTTCGGGCGTGCCTTCGGTCATCTCGGGAGAGTTGTAATGAAGAAAGTCGCTCTGACTGTGGCCGCTCTGGCCGCCGTGGCTTCGCTGGCCGCCTGCAGCCAGCCCGCTCAAGAAGCCGCTCCGGCTGCTGAAGCCGCAGCCCCCGCCGCTGAAGCCGCTAT
>CANGRP010000108.1 GCA_947456005.1 Caulobacteraceae bacterium | reverse complement strand
GAGGCGCCGGCGCCCGCCCCGGCCCGGCCCGCCGCTCCGACTTCGGGCCGCACACCCCCCGCTGCAGGCGGCTGGACCTGGCGGGACCTGCTTTCGACCGTCGACGCGAACGGCCAGAGGACGGGACCGGATTCGGAGTCCATGGACTTCCTGGCCGACGAGATCCGCGCCCTGGGCATCGATCCCACCGTGCTCCTGCCCATCACCCGGGTGGATGAGCTGTCGACCATGATCTCCGACGGGCAGGGGGACCTGGCCCGGGAGACGGTGCGCCGCCTCGCCCCCGCCGCCACCCGCAAGCTGTCGCGCCGCCTGCTGGAGGAGCCGCGCATGCGCCGCTCGGTCATGGACTTCCTCGCCCGCTACCAGACCGAGATCGAGACGGCGACCCGCCGCGACCGCTCGGGACGGGAGGTCGGCGCCCTCTTGTCCACCGAGGCCGGGCGGCTCTACCTGCTGGCCGAGGCGGCGGCTGGCGACATCGTTTGAGCCGCCGCACGCCCCGCAGGGTCTTCCTCGCCGGGCTCGCGCTCCTGCTGGCGGCGGCCGGTCCGGCGCCGGGATCCGGCGGGGTGGAGGTCCGGACGGCGGACTATGTCTTCACCTATCGCTGGCCTGCGGCGGTGGAGGCTGTCCCGGCCCTGCGCTCGCGCCTGGTGAAGGACCAGGAGGCGGTCCGGCGCGCCTTCGCCGAGGCGGCCGGCCAGGCCCGGCAGGAGGCCGCCGCCGATCCGGGCCGCCCCTTCCCGCCCCATGAGCTCTCGGTAGAGTGGAAGGTGGCCGCGGCCTTGCCGGCCTGGCTGAGCCTGTCCCAGAGCCTCAGTGTCTTCGAGGGCGGCGCCCACCCGAACACGGGCTTTGACTCCCTGGTCTGGGACCGGAGGACGGGGGTCGAACGGCCTCCCCTGGACCTGTTCACCTCGCCCGAGGCGCTGGACGCTGCGATCCGCGCGCCCTTCTGTGACGCCCTCGACCGCGAGCGGGCGGCGCGCCGGGGCGCCCCCGTGGACCGCGCCAGCGGCGATGAGTTCGACGCCTGCATCCGCCCCTCCGGGCAGGCGGTGGTCCTGGGATCCACCGACCGGAAGCGCTTCAACCGCATCGGCATCCTCGTCGCCCCCTATGCCGAGGGCCCTATGTGGAGGGCGCCTACGAGGTCACCCTGCCGGTGACTGCGGCTGTGCTGGAGGCCGTGAAGCCGGAGTTCCGGGCGGCGTTCGGGCCGTGAGCGACCCGGGCGCAGTTTGCCGGTCCCGGCCGCGACGGGCGTCCGTTCCTCTGACGGCCTCTCAGGGGGTCGGGAGCTCAGCGTCGCCCGCCAGGATGGCGAGCGCCCGCTTCACGTAGAAGGCCCGGGGCTCCGCTTCGACGGTCTCGCAATACCCGGCGCCCGCCAGGGTGGTGGCTGGCCCCCCTTCAGGGTTGCGCGTCAGGATCACAGTGGCGGCCACCTCTGAAAGGACCCCCAGGCCATCGCTGAGGAAGGACCCGTCAGCATGCAGCGGCGTGGCGACGATCGTCCCGGCCGTTGCGGCTGCGCCCGATCCCGCCCCCTGGGCTCCATTGAGCTGATAGGTCCACTCGGTCGGTTGAAGGACATCGAACAGGGTGTTGATGAGGGCGTCGAGGCGCCATTCCGCATCGACCACCTGCGTGACCCAGGCGCCGTCCACCTTGGTGATGTATCCGCTGAAGGTCGACTTCAGGTTTGTCCGGAACGGACCGTCCTGGAAGGTTGCGCCCGTATAGGCGTCCCCATTCTCGAAGTTGAACTGGCACCATTGCCAGCCGCTATAGCCGCGATCGAGGCTGTCGACGGTCGGCGGAAGAATGGGCGGCGGCGGATGGATGGGGTCAGGGGGCGTCGCCATCATCAACTGGTGGTCAATCCAGCCGGTTCCGGAAACCTCGTAGACCGTCTCGCCGAGCGTCACGGTCCCGGTCACCTTCAGTTGCGGCCAGCTGTAATAGATGCCCGGCCGCGGCGGCGGCGAGCGACCGGCCAGCGCCTGGAGGAACCATGCGCTTTCAAGGGGCATGTCCGTGGACAGGGTCAGATCGATGGACATGTCCCCGTCACCCGACTGGACCCGCAGGGGCAGCACCTGATCGCTTCCCCAGGTCATGACGTCGTCACCGCAACGATAGAGCGGCTGGTCCACAGACGGGAAGACCACGTCGTCGCCCCCGATCCGCCACTTCACGTTCGGCTTGCGGCGAACCAGGAAGCTGCGGGTTCCATCGTTCACCGCGACAGTGGTCGCGCTGTAGGCGACATGGGACTCAGCGTCGCTCCATCCGGCGCTGGCCTGGATGTCCTGGGGCACCAGCCGCGTGCTTTGGGTGGTTGTCAGCACGCCAAGCTTGGTCACGCCGTCGCTGGCGGTCAGATTGGCGCTGATCCAGTACCATTCCTCGCTGTTCTCCAGGTGGACCCTATGGTCGGCCGGGAAGCTGAGCGGGACGCCGACCGGCGGCGGGGTGGCGATGCGCGCGAACTGGGATGTGCCGAGGACGCCCAGGATCAGGGCCGCCTGGGTCGCCGAGCCGGATGTCAGGGACTGGGCGGCCTCGAGCAACTGTCCATAGCCAAAGGGCCGCTGACTGGGGGCGAGCGCCTCGAGCATGGCGGTCATCGCCTCGGCGGGGGTCATCTTGGTCATCGCAAACCCTTTCGTCTGATGTGGTCGTTGCGGGATGTCACGGGTTGGCCCGCCTGAGTTGAATCCTGGCCCCCTGAGGCGGTTCAGACCGCTGCAAGGTCCCGCGCCAGGGCGCGAAAATCGTAGTCCACCTCCTCGGCGCAGTCCGGCCACTCGCCGGACGAAACCCAGTAGTCGCAGAGGCCCAGCTTGGCGCACAGGCGCAGGAACCGGGGGTCGGCGCGCAGATCCTTCTGGTCGACGGCGAATAGGCAGGAGACGCCGACGTCCGGCGGGGCGCACCGTGTTCCCGGCGAGAAATAGGGGCTGAAGTCGGCGGCTTCGACCAGGGCGAACACCTCGTCCTTCAGGCCCGCGCTGCACAGCAAACCCAGCTGCGACAGGGCGATCAGGCCCGTGGACTGGAGCATGGCTCTCTGTCCCTCCAGGGTTCGTGCGGCGAGTGCGGGGATCGATGTCCGCGCCCCCCGGGAGAAGTCGACAAGGCTCTGGATCCAGGCCCTGTTGATCCCGAGTTCACCGGGCGCCTCGGCCCAAAGATCGACCAGGCGCCAATCCCGAACCTGCACGGCCGCCACCACCGCGCTGGAACGCAGGAAGATTCCATCGGGCCAGCGGCGCACGCCCTCGTCGAACTGGTCCCGGGCCGCCTCCCAGTTCCCGGCGCCCAGGAGGTAGATCGCCCGCACTGTGAAGATCACCTCATTCAGCGGATCCAGATCGTAAGCCTTCTCGGCGTAGGCCAGGGCCAGCCGGTAGCGTCCCACGTCGGAGGCGATCCCGCCGGCGTGGATCAGGTCCAGCGGATCATTGGCGCGACGCGCCAGGCAAAGATTGATCAACCGCTCTTGCTCGGCGTAGGCCCCGCAGGGCGCAGCCGTCATGGCCCGGACCCGGAACGGCACGACGGTGTCTGGATCCAGGGCGAGCGCGCGTTCGATCGCCCTCTCCATCTTCGCCAGGTGGTCCCCGAGTTCCTGCGGGTCGTGCCCGTAGCGGGCCCTGACGGCCTCGTCGTACATGAGGGCCTCCCACGCCGGGACGAAGCCCGGCGCCCTTTCCAGGGCTTCGGTCAGCAGCCGGACGTCATAGGAGACACGGTCCGGACGGAGTTCACGGGCCCGAAGGTAGAGGTCGAGGACAATGGGATCCACGGTCCCCAGGTCGCGCGGCGCAAAGGTGCTTCGCAGGGCCGCGGCCACAGCTTGGGCGATGTCGTCATGGAGCGCGAAGACGTCGGAGAGCTCGCGGTCAAACCGGTCGCTCCAGAGCAGGGTCTGGCTCCCGCACTCGACCAGCTGGGCCGTAATGCGCACCCGCCCGCCATGACGCCGGACGGAACCGTCCAGCAGATGGGTCGCCCCGAGCCTGGAGGACACGTTGGCGGCCGCCTTGTCGGCGCCGCGCAGCAGGAAGCTCGACGAACGACCGATGATCTTCAGGGGCGTGGTCTGCGAAACAGCGTGGAGGATCTCCTCCGAAATCCCATCGGAGAAATACAGGAAGTCGGGATCGCCCGACTGATTCTCGAACGGGAGGACGGCCAGGATGGGCTCGGCGGGGGAGGGCGACACGGGCGCGCCGCCTTCGGTCGCAGCGCGCGCGGCCGGAGGCCCGGGCCGCCCTTCGGCCTGAATCGCGCGCTCCAGGCCAGCGCCCGGAGCCACGCCAAGCTGCTCCGCCAGGGCTTGCTTGATCGCCAGGTAGCGCCGCTGCGCCGCTGACGGATGACCGCTGGCGAGATCGGCGCGAATGGCCGCCGCCGCGACGGGCTCCTGGAGGGGATCTCGCCGGAGGTATCCTTCCGACAGCAGCCGCACGGTCTCCCAGCGTCCCGCCGCCTCAAGGGCGTCCAGCCGGCGGATCACCTCACTGAGCAGTTCCGCTTCCCAGGCCCCGCGCACCTGATCGAGCCACTCCTGGAAGGGGCCCGGCAGCTCCAGGCCTTCCAGCAAGGGACCCGAGGCCAGACGGGCGGCGATCCCGGCCAGCCTGTCGTCATCGTCCGAATGAAGGTCAGCCCGCATCATGTCGATGTCCGTCAAGACGCTATCCGGCCGGATTGCGACTCGCTCCCGCCCCACGTCGAGCAGGGCGTCGGCCCTGGATCCCAAAGCCGATCGCAGCTCGAACAGGCATTGGCGGAGACTGCCGCGCGCCTGTTCGTCCGGCCTGTCTCCCCAGAGAAGCCCGCAGATCCGATCCCTGAGAAGGCCGCCGCGGCCTTCCAGGCACAGCATCGCCATGAGCCCCCGGGCCCTGCGACCGGTGATGCGGATCGGCTCCCCATCAAGGTCGAAGAGCTCGAAGCCCCCGAGAAGCCTGACGCGCGCCGACGGACCGGACTCCAACTCCCCCGCCCCCTTCCCTGACCTGGATGACTGAGATCGGGCGGGAGTATATGGGCTCGGGTGGTGAAGGCCAGTGCCTCAGGCGCGCGCGCGAACCGGGGGGAAGACCCGGAGCCGGCCGGAGCGCAGGCGCCGGCCGGCGGCGCGGGGTTACTGGCCTGTCTGCTGCCGGGCCACGACCAGGGTTGCGCTGCCGCCGTACACCGCGGTCAGGGTCGGCGAGTTGATCCCCGAAACGGTGCGCTGGACGACTTCCCGCGTGCAGGGGCGGAACTTCTGGAAGCGATCCAGCCGGTTGTTAGGCTCGCCGCCGCACACCTCGGCGGCCGCATGCTCGATGCGCTTCAGGAGAGTCCTGGCGCCGGCCTCCGTGTTGAGGTCGAGGCCGGCGCGGGACACCTTGACCGAGACTCCGTCGAGGCTGGACTGGGCTGACGCGGCGCCGCCCGACAGGGCGAGAAGGCCGATGGCGAGGAGGGTGAGGGAGTGCTTTTTCATGACGATGGTCCTGGTTTCGAGTTTCAAACTGTGCCGGCCGACGCGCTGAAGGGCGTTGGCCGGCTCGCAGGACCGTTTTGAGCTGGGGACGTCTCCCCGGGCGTCAGGCCATCGTTAATCCGGCGTCAAATCGACAGCGGAACGGATTTTTCTTCGCCCCGGGATGAGGCGTCGCCTTCCGGCGGCCCCTTGACCGGATCGGGATCCTGGTCGCGCCCTATGCCGAGGGCCCTATGTGGAGGGCGCCTACGAGGTCACCCTGCCGGTGACTGCGGCTGTGCTGGAGGCCGTGAAGCCGGAGTTCCGGGCGGCGTTCGGACTGTAGGCGGGGCGGAGAGGTTGGCCTCGCAGCGTCTCGGGTCGGTGTGGTGACTACTGACGAGCGACCCTGTGGAACGCCTTCAGTTTTGCCAGGAGCGCCTCGGCGGAGCTTAAGGGAAGGCAACTCGGGCCATCACAGAGCGCCTTGTCGGGATCGGGGTGGAATTCGAGGAACACCCCATCGACGCCAGCCGCCACCGCGGCGCAGGCGATGGTCGCGACTCCGTTCCGGCGCCCCCCTGTCGACTTCCCGCCGGTTCTCGGGTCTGCGCCCGGCAGCTGAACGGAGTGTGTGGCGTCGATCGTCACGGGGCAGCCCAGTCCGCGCATCTGCTCAATGCCCAGCATGTCGACGACGAGATTGTTGTAGCCGAAGGACACACCCCTCTCGCAAAGCACGACCCGATCCTCCCCGATGGCGTCGCGCGCCTTGGCGACGATATTCCCGCAGTCCAGGGGCGCGAGAAACTGACCTTTCTTGACGTGAAGCCAGCCATCTGAGGCCTTTGCAGCCTTCGCCGCCGATACGATGAGATCGGTCTGACGGCAAAGGAAAGCCGGAATCTGGAGAACGTCGATCACCTCCGACGCGCGTTCGGCCTGCCCGGGCTCATGGATGTCAGATGCAATGGGCAGGTCGTGCTTCGCCTTCACGGCGGTCAGCATCCTCAGCCCCGGATCCAGTCCCGGTCCACGATAGCTGTCGAGCGAGGATCGATTGGCCTTGTCGAAGCTCGCTTTGAACACGAAGGGCAGACCCAGCGCTTCCGTCACCGATTTCAGGTGGCCGGCGACCTCGAGGGCAAGTCCTTCGTCCTCAAGAACATTCAATCCAGCGATGACACAGAGGTCAGCGCCCCCAATGGTCAGGTTGTGGCGGGGCAACTGCAAGGTGGGCATTGGGGGCTCCGTTCAGGGTGTTGCGCCGACAAGCCTGCCGACGACAAACGATTAATCCGCCTGAGCCGAGGAACACGGGCGCCCAGGTCCGAGTTTCGAGGGCAGGGCCTCTGTCGACCTTGAAACAGGCCTGAGCGCTCACGCCGCGCTCAGCGCCTCGCGAGCCTCGCGGGGCAGATGGGCGATCACCGACAGATAGGCGCTGGCGGTGGCGTCGGGGTGGCGGCGGCCCTGCTCCCAGCCCTTCAGCGTTGCAAGCGGAATCCGGTAGGCGCGGGCGAACGCTTGCTGGGAGAGCCCCAGCACCTCGCGGATCGCCCGTACGTCGGGAACCTCGATCGTATGGACGCGCGCCGTCCCGCCCTTGCCCTCGGCATGCGCAGCGGCCTCTTCCATCGCCTCGATGAGGTCCTTGCCAAGGCTCGACATCGCCATCCTCCCTATCTTCCGTCCGCAGCAGCCTTGATCCTCGCCGCGAAAGCGGCCACCGCCTGCGCGCGACCCAACGCAACTTCCTCACTCCGCCTGTCCCGATGACAACGTCACCGGCCTCGGGATTGAGAGCGATAAAGTCGACGAGTTGAGCGCGCTCTGCTTCGTTCCAAATCCTCTCCGCCGAACGCGCGAAAACCTGGGTCTCGGCGACGGTGATCGGGATCGTTTTCACGCGATGCGAGTACGTCATTGACGCCCAGGGTGCAAGCGCGAACTCGCTTGCTGGCGGTCATCGCTCCATGGCGCCCATTGGGTTCACCCCTTGAGCTGGGCGTAGCCGAGGGCTTCGTTCAGGCGGTCCATGACCTCGATGGCGGCTTCGGGCACCACGGTTCCGGGGGTGAAGATGGCGGCCACGCCGGCTTCGCGGAGGGCGTCGAAGTCCTCCGGCGGGATGACGCCGCCCACCACCACCAGGATGTCGGGCCGGCCCAGGCGGGCAAGCTCGGCCTTGAGCTCGGGCACCAGGGTCAGGTGGCCGGCGGCCAGTGAGCTGGCGCCGACCATGTGGACATTGTTCTGCACGGCCAGCTCCGCGGCCTCGGCCGGGGTCTGGAAGAGGTCGCCGATGTCGACGTCGAAGCCCAGGTCGGTGAAGCCGGAGGCGATGACCTTCTGGCCGCGGTCGTGGCCATCCTGGCCCATCTTGGCGACGAGGATGCGCGGCTTGCGGCCGTCCGCTTCCACGAAGCCGGCGGTGAGGGCGCGGGCGCGGACGCTGGCCGGCGTGTCGCCGGCGGCCTTGAGGTAGACCCCCTGGACGGCGTCGGCCTTCGCCTTGTGGCGGCCGAAGACCTCTTCCAGGGCCAGGGAGATCTCGCCCACCGTGGCCTTGGCGCGGGCGGCCTCGACGGACAGCTCCAGGAGGTTGGCGCCGCCCCGGGCGCCCTCGGTCAGGACGTGGAGGGCCGCCTCGACGGCGGCGGGATCGCGCTCGGCCTTCAGCCGGGCCAGCTTCTCCAGCTGGCGCTCGCGTACGGCGGTGTTGTCGACCTTGAGCACGGGGATGCCGTCGGCGGTCTCGGGCCGGTAGCGGTTGACGCCGACCACGCTCTGGCGGCCGGAGTCGATCATGGCCTGGGTGCGGGCCGAGGCCTCCTCGATCCGCCGCTTGGGCAGGCCGTCCTCGATGGCCCGGGCCATGCCGCCCAGGGCCTCGACCTCGGCGATGTGGGCAAGCGCCCGCTCCGCCAGTTCGGCGGTGAGGCGCTCGACATAGTAG
>CANGRP010000107.1 GCA_947456005.1 Caulobacteraceae bacterium | reverse complement strand
GACGGGCCGCGCCAATCTCGCCAAACCCAAGCTGTCCCGTCGACTTCACTGACATCGCAAATCCTCCGCCGCCAAAGCAGGGAATCACGATCCGGGGATTTCGCAATAGTCCCCCAGGGGGAGGTGGACCGCGAATGCGGGACGGAGGGGGTCTGCTGAGCCGCCGTCGACCCCCTTACCCGGCTTCGCCGAGAGCTCCCCCTTGGGCGAGCAATTTCCGCAGCGCCGGGCCTCAGACCCAGCCCGCGGTCTGGACGATCATCCAGACGCCGATGACCAGGAAGAGGCCCGCAGCGATCCGGCGGACCAGGGTCAGGGACACCCGCTTCAGGATCTCGTGGCCGAGGAAGACGGCCGGGACGTTGGCCAGCATCATGCCCAGGGTCGTGCCCAGTGTGACGATGAGGGCGGATTCGAACCGCGCGCCGAGGGCGACGGTGGCCAGCTGGGTCTTGTCGCCCATCTCGACGATGAAGAAGGCCACGGTGGTGGTCAGGAAGGCGCCCATCTTCGCCGGGGCCTTCAGGGGCTCGTCCTCGTCGAGCTTGTCGGGAATGAGGGTCCAGGCGGCCATGGCGATGAAGGACGCGGCGATGGCGTAGCGGAAGAGGTCGCCCTGCAGGAAGGCCGCCGCCTGGGCGCCGACCAGGGCCGCCAGGAAGTGGTTGGCCAGGGTGGCGACAAGAATGCCCCCGATGATGGGGAAGGGCTGGACGAAGCGCGCGGCCAGGACAATGGCCAGCAACTGGGTCTTGTCGCCGATCTCGGCGAGGGTGACGATGGCGGTGGAGGTGAGGAAGGGTTCCAAGGATCAGTTCCGGGTCGGGCGGCGAGACATCCAATGGTCGCAACAGCCCCCGCCCGACAGAACGGGGCCGCAGCGCCATCGGTCTCGCCCGAACCCCCGCCCTGAAAGGACGGACCGTTCTCCCTGCGCCATGGCCATGCCGGCCAAGTGTGTTGACGCAGGGGCCCGCCGGGGATGGCGGAGGGCTACTCCCCTTTGACGTCGTCCGGTTACGCCCGCCAAAGCCCGGGCGCAAGGGCTGACGTCGCGTGATCTTGCGATGTGCGCCGGAGTGTCCATTGTGCGCGCCGGAACACATCAGGCCCCGCGGGGGCCAGTCAGGGAGAGGCCCATGAAAGTCGCCGCCGTGAAGGCCCCGGGAGGGCTGGACAAGCTGGTCATCGAAGAGCGGGCCGATCCCGTCGCCGGTCCCGGCGAGCTCCTGGTGCGGGTCCGCGCCAGTTCGCTGAACTTCCATGACTTCGCGGTGGTCGCCGGCATGCTGCCCGCCGCCGACGGACGGATTCCCATGTCCGACGGCGCCGGCGAGGTGGTCGCGGTGGGCGAGGGGGTGACGGGCTACGCCCCGGGCGACAAGGTCCTGTCGACCTTCTTCCCCAACTGGGCGACGGGCGGACCGATGCTGGATCGGCTGATCGGCGTGCCCGGCGACCATGCCGACGGCTTTGCGGCGGAGCTTGTGGCCATGCCGGCCCGCGCCTTCACCCGCATGCCTGCGGGCTGGTCCTTCGCCGAGGCCGCCACCCTGCCCTGCGCGGCCCTGACCGCCTGGCGGGCCCTGATGGTCGAGGCGCGGATCAAGCCCGGCGACGTGGTCCTGACCCAGGGCACGGGCGGGGTCTCCATCTTCGCCCTGCAGCTGGCCAAGGCGGCCGGCGCGACGGTGATCTCCACCTCCTCCTCCGACGAGAAGCTGGAGCGGCTCAAGGCCCTCGGCGCCGACCACCTGATCAACTACCGCCAGACCCCGGAATGGGGCGCCGCCGCCGCCGCCCTGACCGGCGGGCGGGGCGTGGACGTGGTGGTGGAGATCGGCGGGGCGGGCACCCTGGCCCAGTCGGTCACGGCCACCCGGATCGGTGGCCATGTCTCGCTGATCGGCGTGCTGGCGGGCTTCGCAGGCGAGGTGCCGACGGCCGTGATCATGTCCAAGAATGTCGCCGTGAAGGGCGTCACCGTCGGCTCCCGCCAGGAGCAGGAGGAAATGATCCGGGCCCTGGAGGTTTCGACGATCCGTCCGGTCATCGACTCCACCTTCCCCCTGGACGGGATCGCCGCCGCCTTCGCCCACCAGATCTCACAGAAGCACTTCGGGAAGATCTGCCTGGAGATCTGAGGCCGCTCAGGCCGCGTCCATCTCCCGCCAGGCCCGGGCCAGGGCGCTGGCGACCGGCAGGCGCCGCCCCGGCCCGGCGACAGAGTCCGTGGCGATGAGCCGGTCTATCCCCGCCGCCTTCAGGGCGCGGGCGACGTCGGCGTCATGGAGGCCGTGAACGACGGCGGACGTCACCCTGGACGCCCCGGCCGCCCTCAGGGCCCGGGCGGCCGCCATCAGCGTGCCGCCGCTCGAACAGATATCGTCGACGATGGCGACGTGCGCCCCCTGCAGGCGCACATCCTCCGGGTACTGAACGCTGACGTCGCGATCACCGCGCCGCTGCTTGCGGGCGACGAGAAGGCCGGCGGCGATGTGCGAGGCGACCTGCGAGGCCCAGGCCAGGCTCTCGGAGTCCGGTCCGGCGACGAGGTCCACCCGGGGCGTCAGGCGCGCCAGGGCCGCCGCAAGAATCCCTGCGCCGCCGACATTGCGGGCCGGTCGATCCGGAAAGACCGCCGCCAGGTCCGGCGTCCGGTGCAGGTGGGCCTCGAGGGTCAGGATGCGGTCGAAGCCCCCGCTGAGGACCCGCCCCATCACGGCCTGGCTGAGGGGCTCGCCCGGCGTAAAGACCCGGTCCTGGCGCATGTAGGGCAGGTAGGGCGCGACCAGGTCGACCCGCGCCGCCCCGGACCGCCGCAGGGCGTCCGCGGCCAGAAGCAGGGGCATGAGCCGGCCGTCGGGGCGGGCGAGGCTGCGATAGAGGATGGCTGCGGACCCTGCCGTCGCCATGACGACAGGCCGGGACTCCCCGTCCGGGAAGACGTGGGGCCGGATGAGAGTCAGAGGCAGGCCGAGGGCGTCGGCGAACCGTCCCGCCGGGCCGGCCTCGTCCGGGAAGGCGTGGACCTCGGCGCTCATGCGAGGACGAAGCCCGGGTCCTCGCCCGCCGCCTCGCAGGCCAGGGCGAAATCGGCGGGGTCCTCGGCGTGCAGGCGATAGAGGGGCTCGCCCCGGCGAACCGTCTCACCGCGGCGCTTGAGAAGGTCCAGCCCCGCCCCGGGGTCGGTCGGCGCCCCGGCCAGGCGGGCGATGCGGGCGATCCGCAGGCAGTCGACGCTGGTGACCGTTCCGTCCCGGGCGGCGGGGATCTCGCACACCAGGCGTCCCGGCGTCAGCCCGCCGGCCAGGGGAGACGGGCCCTGCGCCTCGGCGATGGCCTCCAGCTTGGCGAGGGCTGCGCCGCTCCCGATCAGCTCCCGGGCCCGCGCTTCCCCTGACCCTCCCGGGCAGTCGGGGTCCAGCTCGATCAGCCGCCCGGCCAGGCGGATCGACTTCTCCCTCAGGTCGGCTGGCGCCCCGGCCTCGCTACGGAGGACCGCCAGGACGTCCCGGGCCTCAAGGGCCGGGCCGACCCCGCGCCCCACGGGATGCGAGCCGTCGGTCTCCACGATGTCGACCGTCAGGCCTACCCGGTCGGCGACGAACTCGAACAGCTTTCGCAGCCGCATGGCCGACCCGGGCTCGCGCATCTTCGACCCCGGGCCAGAGGGCAGGTCGAGGAGCAGGTGGGTGGAGCCCGCCGCCAGCTTCTTGGACAGGATGGAGGCCACCATCTGCTCGGGGGTGTCCAGCGACAGGGGCCGCTCCACCGAGATCAGCACGTCGTCCACCGGCGACAGGTTCACCCGTCCGCCCCAGACGATGCAGCCGCCGCAGCGTTCGACCACGGCGCGCATCTCCTCCTCGTCCAGGTCCACCCGCGCCAGGACCTCCATGGTGTCGGCCGTCCCCGCCGGCGAGGTGATGGCCCGCGAGGAGGTCTTGGGGGTGATCAGGCCATGCGCCGCCGCTACGGGCGCCACGATCAGCGAGGTCCGGTTGCCGGGCACCCCGCCGATGCAGTGCTTGTCGGCCACCAGGGCCCGGTTCCAGGACAGGCGTCGCCCGGCGCCCGCCATGGCCCGGGTCAGGGCCAGGGTCTCCTCCGGCGTCATTAAGCTGGCGCAGGCCACCAGGAAGGCCGAGATCTCCATGTCTGACCAGCGGTGTTCGGCCAGGTCGTGGATGACGTCCCCGATCTGGGCGTCGGTCAGGGTGGCGCCGCCGATCTTGGCCCTCAGGGCCGCCGCGCCGGCAGGCGGCGGCGCCGGGGCGACATGGACAGGGGTTCCCGCCGCCACGCCCAGGCGCCGGAAGGCGGGCTGGGTCAGGCCGGCCTCCAGCGGGCCCACCAGGGCGGGATCGTCGCAGATCACCACGGCGGCCAGGAGGGTGCGTCCGCCGGCCCGGATCTCGACCTTGCGCACGCCCGCCAGCCGCTCGGGCCGCAGAGCCCGGCAGTCGCGCGACAGGAGCAGGGTGTTCTCCCGGAAGGTGTCGATGGCCAGGGGCCGGACGGTCAGCAGCATGGAGGTCTCCGCAGGGGATCATCCGCCTCTGGGGCGACCGGGGCAATCTCCGGGCGCCTGCGGGGGCGCCTCGGGGCCATCGCGCCTCTTTTGCCCGGGAAGACGCACATGATCCCTCCACACTCCGGCGCTAGGCCATGTGACCGACCGTCGCGCCAGCGACGCCCGAGGGAGTGCCTGACATGAAGCCAACCTGGCCCGCCGCCTGCAAGATCAGCGCTGCCGCGTTTGCGATCGCACTCCTCTGTTCCGCCTGCGCCAGCGAGGGGTCGGGAGCGCCGGCCCCGGGCTCCGGCGGAAACTCCGGTTCGGATGGGACCATGCCCATCACAACAGCGGATGTTGCCTGCGGCCTCAATCCCAAAACAACGGCAGATCTAGCCTCAACCCAGCGTTCATCTGGGGAATGTCGGTTCAATAAGGAGCAAGCTCGTGTCGATCGGTCGTCGTAGTCTGCTGTTGTCGTCGTTCGCGGTTGCCTCGGCCGGTGTCGCAGGCGGGCTCCTCTGGGCCAGTAACGCCCGCGCCTTGTCGGCGGATCTCGATACCATGATGATGGTCGAGCACATCTCCCCCGGGACGAACGCCATGGGTTCGTTGCGCTTCACTGGGCGCGCCGGGCCGTTAGGCCGCTATCCCTCCGATAATGGTGTGGTCGAGCCGCGGTCCTTGTTTCCCAATCCCGCTGATCCGTTCGGGATTAATGATCGGCTCGCCCTCGGAGAGGAAGGCTATGCGCTTGAGGTGCAGGACCGCGGGCGCGGGCAGGTAGCTCCCGGACCGAACGACGAGCCGTGGGCCCTCAATATGATCCCTTTTGGGGTTGCTCTCGACGGCGTGATCCTGGATCCGTCGGGTCCCTGGTATGACGGCGGCGTTCCCGACCCGAACAATGCCTTTGATAACAAATGCTCCGGCTGGGAATACGAGGTCATGCATCCGACCGTTTCGCGGATCGTCGGCGTTCCGGATGCGATTGCGGGACACGTCCAGCCGAGCGGGATGTTCCACTATCACGGTTATCCGCGAATGCTCACGGCTCTGCTGCGCAAGAGGCATGGCAAGACTGGGGCGCTCCTTGTAGGCTTTTCCGCCGATGGTTACCCGGTCACTGACTACCGGGCCACCCAGACAAATGGTGACATAGAGAGCTTCTTTTTCTCCGGCTACATCCTGCGGTCTGGCAAGCGGCGCGCGCTGGACCTTACCAACCCGGACTTCACGCCAAGCGGGCTCTACGACGGCCTTTTCGTCCAGGATTACGCCTTTGATCCGGAGGCAAAGAGCGACCTTATTCGGCGGACCCTCATCTCGGGCGGTGATTACCACGGCCTCACTGCCGCAAAGCTCAATGCCGGTAAGGCACGATTTTCGCTCCTGAACGAACGGAATGGGATCCAGGCCGACGCAACCTATCGCGTGTCGGATTACCCGGCCAAAGTCTGGCACTACGTTCTGACACCCGACTGGCCGTACATTCCTCGCTTCTTTGCCTTCGAGCCCGCTGGCAGTTTCGCTGACATTATCCCCAAGAGCCGACGCAATAGGCTCTATACGAATTGCCCCGCGGATCTGGCCGGCATTCGCGTAGGGAAGGGTCGCACACCGTATTGAATTCCGATTTGGCATAGCTTGGCAGCTTTGCCTCGCGTCTGCAAAAAAGCTGCCGTTCGGGAACCGACCCCATAGCTGCCTTGATCAGCCGCGCTTCATCATTGGGATCCGGTTACGCGTCGGAGGTCCTTTAGGTAAAGGTCGAGGTGCTGACCCGACGGATTGGCCAGACGACCAATTCCGCGGAGGAGAGGATTTGGAATCGTAACCTCCTCGACGAACAGGCCTTGTGTGCCGTTGCCCTTGGGCTCAAGCTCGGCGCGCCAAAGTCCCTCAAAGCCAACCGATGACTTGTAAGTGATGGCGAAGGTGGTTGCGTGACGGCTCTCGATCAACCGGAAGGTAAGCGTGCTTCCGTCGTCTGGGAACTCGGCCCATCGCTGACCGTCGCCGCTGACTTCAACCTTACCGATATCGCTACGCCACTCCTGTTGGCCACGAACGTCGCTGATGCGAGCATGGACCTGTTCGGGCGTCGCTGCGAATTGCACAACGCGCTCGGCTTTCGTGGTGGCGGGGATTGACAGACCCCAGGCATAAAGTCCGCCGAGGGCAAGCAATGTAAGCACAACAAGCGCCAGCAAGGTCTTCCGGATCATGCGCGCTGCTCCAGTGGGTCGGTCGGCGTCCGCTCGGCAAAGTCGAAAACGGCAGGCTTTTTGCGCAGCGGCGAAACGCGCACGCCCTCGGCTTTCAGCAGCGCCTGCTGCGCTTCGGTGCCGCCGGGGCATTTAGGGTTGAGAAAGCCGCCTTTCTTTAGCACGCGCCACCAGGGCGTAAGCTCACTTTCAGGCAAACCAATTGCGCGCTGCTCCTCTGCTGCACGGGCGCACATATTGAGGAATATCGCGGTCGAAACTGGACAGGCCACCGCGACCTGATGACGACGGGCGATCGCAGCGCGAAGGTCGTCGAGCGTAACGACCTCGCCCGGCCTGAGAGTGCGCACAATGGCGTTCACCTCCGATGGGGAAGAGACAACCATCGCCCCGCCATCAGCCTCACGATAGCCGGGCGCACCGGGCGGAATCATATGAACGATGTGCGGTTCGCGCCCGTTGTTCAGGTGTTCCAGCGCGGTCTTTCGTTTTGCCATAGGGTCGGTCGCTCCGATTCGAACGAAGGCTTACCGCATCACCAATCGTGGCGGAATAAGAGCAGTTTGTTCACTTTTTGATCAGATTGCGCCGCAGCTAGACCCACGCGTGGCAACAGGAACTGCCATTCCGAATTCCACCCATTCTCGGCCATGAACCGGACCCGCGAGCGATCCCGAAAGCAGCACAGCGGCTCGACGCCGGTTGCGAAGAATTCCTGCCCTTCAGCAACCGACCCCTTTGTGGTCGTTCGAAAAATCGCGAGAACATCTCGAATCCGGTCACTACAGTCGCCCGCGGCATTCTCGCTTCTGCATCTTTGACCGGCAATTCCGGGAAAATCTATTCGCGTAGAGGCCTTCGGAAAACATCTCCATCTCTTGTCTTGAAAAGCCAATCGGCCTGCACTCTACTATTGAATGTTCCTAGTCGGGAACGGCTAGCATCCTAGAGCAGAGAATTAGAAGAAGGGGGCGGGGTTAGTCGATCAAGGTGCGTTCTAGCTTCACGAACGGACCGCCTCTGTAAACGACGTTGCCAAACGGGACGTAACCCAGTCTCTCCGCGAGGACCAACGAAGGCCGATTGTCAGGTGCGATCAGGCAGACGGTTCGTCGGCGGTCAGCGCAGCTGCTGTACCAATTTAGAGCCGCCATTGCCGCTTCATAAGCAAATCCACGACCTTGGGACTTAGAAGTGAAAACCCATGCGGCTTCACCCACCCCGTCAAAGTTTTCGCCCAATCCTCGATGAAAATCAGCCACGCCGGTCTCCCCGATAAAGAGACCAGTAGGCCTTTCAAAGACAGCGAACATCCCGAAACCGAAGAGCGCCCAGTGTCCGGCATAGCGTAGAAGCCTGTTCCAAGCATCCTCCGCAGGCATTGGTTGACCGCCGAGAAACCGGACGACATTGGGATCAGAAACCATCTTTAGATAATCTTTAAAGTCGCCTGTGTTATACGGGCGAAGCACGAGCCGGTCAGTTTCTGTCATAATGCTTCATTTGTAACGCTACGGTCGTAAAAAGGGAAGCTAACCGGGCAGATCACCCAGCATTCCCGTTTCCCGATCCTTTTCGGAAAAGGCTAGAGCATTTTCCGATCAGTCTGCATCATATCCGGCGGCGGAGAAGTAGTTCCGGCATTCTTGGGGGGAGAAGGTCTGGATGATCCGGGCGATGGCGTCCCAGAGGGTGTCGACGGTGCGGGCAGCGGCCTTTCTCAGGGCGGCCTT
>CANGRP010000106.1 GCA_947456005.1 Caulobacteraceae bacterium | reverse complement strand
GTTCTCGACGAGGCCCTGGTCCTGTGGATGCCGGGCCCCGCCAGCTATACCGGGGAGGACAGCGCTGAACTGCACCTGCACGGCGGTCCCGCCGTCGTCGCGGGCGTCCTTGAGGCCCTGGCCGGTCTGGGCCTGAGGCTTGCAGAGCCGGGCGAGTTCACCCGGCGAGCCTTCGAGAACGGCCGGCTCGACCTGGCCCAGGCCGAGGGGGTGGCTGATCTCATCGAGGCTGAGACCGAGGCCCAGCGACGGCAGGCCCTGGACCAGCTCGACGGCGCCCTGGGACGCGCCCGCGAGGCGTGGCGTTCGGATCTGGTGGAGGCCCTGGCCCTCTTCGAGGCGGCGGTCGACTTCCCCGATGAAGACCTGCCGGAGGACGTCGCCGCCCGGGCGCGGCCCGCAATTGAGCGCCTGCTCTCGGCCCTGCAGTCGGCCCTGGAGGGCGTGGAGCGCGCCGAGCGGGTGCGGGACGGGTACGCCATCGCGCTCACGGGTGCGCCCAATGCCGGCAAGAGCACTCTTCTCAACGCCCTCTCCCGACGCGAGGCCGCCATCGTCACCGCCACCCCGGGGACGACCAGGGACGTCATCGAGGTCACGCTGCAGCTGGCGGGATACAAGGTGATCCTGGCGGATACCGCCGGCCTCCGCGACACCCCGGACGAGGTGGAGGCTGAAGGGGTTCGGCGCGCGCGCCGCCGTGCGGAGGCCGCCGACCTTCGTCTCTGGGTGGTGGATGGCGCTGGGGACGAGGCCTCGCCCGCCCCCGATGTCCTGCGGTCCGGGGATCTCTGCCTGGTGGCCAAGGCGGATCTTCCGGTGGGTGACGCCGCCGCCCGGGCCCTGGCCGAGGCCGCATCCCTGGGGCTGGATCCGCATCGCCTCAGCGCGCATCGGTCAGAAGACATCGCCGCCCTGGAGGCGGTTCTCTCCCGGCATGTCATCGCCGCCCTCGGATCCGCCGAGCCGCCGTCCGCCACACGCCTTCGGCACGCCGCCCTTCTGGCGGAGGCGGTCCAGCGGCTCGAAAGCGCCCTGGCCCTGTCGGCGGAGCCCGAACTCGCCGCCGAGGACGTCCGCCTGGCCGCACGAGCCCTCGACCGGATCACTGGCAAGATCGGTCCGGAGGATGTCCTGGACCGGATCTTCTCGACCTTCTGCATCGGCAAGTGATCTGTTTCACGTGAAACACCGCCTGATCCGGTGTAGGACCTCGCCGCCTGTCTCAGAGCAAGGAACAGACTGGATCCATGTGGGATGTCATCGTCATCGGCGGCGGCCACGCCGGCTGTGAAGCGGCGGCGGCCTCCGCGCGCTTCGGCGCCCGGACCCTTCTGCTGACCCACAGGATCGAGACCCTGGGGGAGATGAGCTGCAACCCCGCCATCGGCGGCCTGGGCAAGGGCCACCTGGTGCGGGAGGTGGACGCCCTGGACGGGCTGATGGGCCGGATGGCCGACGCCGCCGGCATCCAGTTCCGCCTCCTGAACCGATCCCGGGGTGCGGCGGTCCGGGGTCCCCGGGCGCAGATCGACCGGCGGCTCTATCGCGAGGCCATGCAGGCCGAACTGGCCGCCACCCCCGGCCTGGAGATCCTCGCCGAAGCGGTGGAGGACCTGGTCGTCGCAGACGGCCGCATCGCTGGCGTCGTCGGCGCCTCGGGTCGGATCTTTCCGGCGGCCCGGGTGGTGCTGACGACCGGCACCTTCCTGAAGGGCGTCATCCACCTGGGCGAACAGCGCATCCCCGCCGGCCGGGCGGGAGAGGCGCCCGCCATCGGCCTGGCCGACCGCCTCTACGCCCTCGGCCTGTCCATGGGCCGGCTGAAGACCGGCACGCCCGCCCGCCTGGACGGACGGACCATCGCCTGGGACCGGCTGGACAGCCAGGCGGCGGACGAGATCCCCAGCCCGTTCTCCTTCCTGACGGACCGGATCGCCAAACCCCAGATCGCCTGCGGCGTGACCGCCACGACGCCGGAGACCCACCGCATCATCGCCGAGCGCCTGTCGGAGTCCGCCGTCTATGGCGGCCGCATCCAGGGCCGGGGTCCCCGCTACTGCCCCTCCATCGAGGACAAGGTGGTCCGGTTCGCTGACCGGACCAGCCACCAGATCTTCCTGGAGCCGGAGGGGCTGGACGACCCCACCGTCTATCCGAACGGCATTTCGACCTCGGTGTCGGCGGAGACCCAGGACCTTTTCCTGAAGACCATTCCCGGGCTCGAGGCCGTGAAGGTGATCCGCCATGGCTACGCCATCGAGTACGACTACGTCGATCCGCGGGAGCTGGACCCGACCCTTGAGGTCAAGCGCCTGCCCGGCCTTTACCTGGCGGGCCAGATCAACGGCACGACCGGCTATGAAGAGGCCGCCGCCCAGGGCCTGATGGCCGGCCTTAACGCTGCACGGTCAGCCTCGGGCGCCGACCCCGCCATCTTTCGGCGCGACGAGGCCTATATCGGCGTGCTGATCGATGACCTGGTGACCCGGGGCGTGACCGAGCCCTATCGGATGTTCACCAGCCGGGCCGAGTTCCGCCTGACCCTTCGCGCCGACAATGCCGACCAGAGGCTGACGGACAGGGGGATCGCCCTGGGCGGGGTCGGCGCCGCGCGCCAGTCCGCATGGCGCGCCCGGGCGGCCGAACTCGAAGCCGCCCGCCGGATGGCTTCGGAAAGGGTGTTGACGCCGGCCCAGGCCGCCCGGGCGGGCCTGCCCGTCAAGGCGGACGGGCAGAGGCGCAATCTCTCCGAGCTCCTCGCCTATCCGACCATCGGCTTCGACGATCTGGCCCGGATCTGGCCCGAGATTCTGAGCTGGAGCCCCGCTGTCCGCGAGCAGGTGGAGATCGACGCCGCCTATTCCGGCTATCTCGACCGGCAGGCCGCCGACGCGGAGGCCTTCCGCCGGGATGAGTCCCTGCGCCTGCCGGCCGGACTGGACTATGCCGGTGTGGGGGGGCTTTCCAACGAGATCCGCGAGAAACTCTCTTCGATCCGCCCTTTGACCCTTGGCCAGGCCGCCCGCATCGAGGGCATGACCCCTGGCGCCCTCACCGCCCTCCTGGCCCATGCCCGACGCCACGCCGCCTGAGGTCCCCATGTCCGCCGAGGGGTTCGCCGCCCTCACCGGCGCCGACGCCCGGGCCCTGGCCGACCTTGAGCGCTACCGCGCGCTCCTGGAGGACTGGAACCAGAGGATGAACCTGGTGGGCCCGGCCACCCTACCGGCCTTCTGGTCGCGGCACGCCCTGGATTCGGCCCAGCTCCTGCCTCTGGCCCCGGACGCCCTGACCTGGGCGGACCTGGGCGCGGGCGCCGGACTGCCCGGGGTGGTGCTGGCCATACTGGGCCGAAACCGCCCGGGTTTTCACGTCCACCTTGTTGAAAGCATGTCTAAACGGTGCCGTTTCCTCGAGGCCGTCGTGGAAGACCTCGCCCTCCCGGCGAGCGTCCACAACGCCCGGGCGGAGGCCCTGGGTCTGACTGTGGATATCGTCACCTCCCGGGCTTGCGCACCCCTCGTACGACTGCTTGGGTACGCCCGGCCCTACTTCCAGAGAGGGGCGACGGGTTTGTTCCTGAAAGGTCAAGATGTTGTGGTTGAAATTGAAGATGCCACAAGATCATGGGATTTTGAGGTGGAAATCCTACCCAGCCTGAGCGATGATCGGGGTCGCATCCTTTGCATCCGGAGCTTTGGTCGTGGCCCCCGTCGCTGAAGCCTTCCGCCCCTTGAGGGTCCTGGTCGTCGCCAACCAGAAGGGCGGCGTGGGAAAGACCACCACGGCCATCAACCTGGGCACCGCCCTGGCGGCGGTGGGCGAGCGGGTTCTGCTCATTGACTCCGATCCCCAGGGCAACGCCTCCACCGGGCTCGGGGTGCCCCGCGCCGAACGCAGGATCACGCTCTACGACGTCCTCATGGGCGGCACCCCCCTCCTGGATGCGGTCACTCCGACCCGGCTTCCCGGCCTGGACCTCGCCCCTGCCGATCCGGACCTTTCGGGTGTCGAGATCGAGCTTGGCCCGGAAGCCCGGCGGTCCTTCCGCCTGCGCGACGCCCTCCAGGCGGTCCGGGCGTCCGGCCGTTACACCTACGTGCTGATCGACTGCCCTCCCTCCCTCAACCTGCTGACCGTCAACGCCATGACCGCGGCGGACGCCGTCCTCGTGCCCCTGCAGTGCGAGTTCTTCGCCCTCGAGGGTCTGAGCCAGCTGATGCGGACCGTGGACCTGGTGCGCGGCAGCCTGAATCCGCGGCTGGAGATCCAGGGTGTGGTGCTGACCATGTTCGATCGCCGCAACCGGCTCTCCGAGCAAGTCGCCGGAGACGTTCGGAGCCATTTCGGCGAGACCGTCTACCAGACAGTCATACCGCGGAACGTCCGGGTGTCGGAGGCGCCGTCCTTCGGCAAGCCGGTGCTGGTCTATGATATCAACTGCGCCGGCAGCCAGGCCTATCTGAGACTGGCCCGCGAGGTCGTCCAGCGCGAACGCGCCCGGCGCGAGGCGGCCTGAGGAGGCTCCGGTGGTGGAGAAACGCGGACTTGGACGGGGCCTTTCGGCCCTCCTCGGGGAGACGGCGCCGCCGCCGCCGCCGCCGCCGCCCCCGGGCAGCGTGACCGAGATCCCGATCCACCATATCCATCGCTTCGAGAACCAGCCGCGCGCCCGCTTCGCCCCGGAGGAGATGGAGGCGCTGACCGAGTCCATCCGGGCGAACGGCGTCCTTCAGCCGATCCTGGTCCGGGCCCATCCCTTCAACACGGGCCATTACGAGCTGATCGCTGGTGAGCGCCGGTGGCAGGCGTCCCAGAGGGCCGGGCTTCACGCCATCCCCGCCCTGATCCGCCCGATGAGCGATGTCCAGCAGCTCGAGGCGGCCATCGCCGAGAACGTGCAGCGGGAGTCCCTGACCCCGATGGAAGAGGCTTACGGCTACCACACCCTGGTGGAGCGGTATGGCCGCACCCAGGCCGAGGTCGCCCAGGCCATGGGCAAGAGCCGGCCGCATGTGGCCAACGCCATCCGCCTCCTCTCCCTGCCCCCGGAGGTCCAGGGCATGGTGTCGGAATCGGAGTTGAGCGCCGGCCACGCCCGGGCCCTGCTCGGGGCGCCAGACCCCCTCGCCGCCGCCCAGCTGGTCGTGCAGCGTGGTCTGTCCGTCCGCGAGACCGAGGCCTTGGTCAAGCGCCTGCAGTCTGACGCAGAGACCGGCTCTTCGTCGCGGTCCTCGACCCGGGCGGCCCGGAAGGACGCCGACACCCAGGCCCTGGAGTCCGACCTTTCCGCCGCGCTCGGCCTGAGGGTCGAGATCGCCGACCGGGGTGGCCAGGGCGAGGTCCGGATCCACTACGCCGCGCTGGAACAGCTCGACGAGATCTGCCGCCGGCTTTCGCGCCGGTAGGTCTTGGTCATACCGACCGGATCGGCGCCCATGCCCGCCCTCTATGACCGTATCGGCGATGGCTATGCCGGACTTCGGCGGGCCGACCCCCGGATCGCCGCGCAGCTGGTCGCCGCCCTGGGTCCGCCCGCCCCCCTCCTGAACCTGGGCGCGGGAACGGGCAATTATGAGCCTGCGGATCGATGGGTCGTCGCGGTGGAGCCCTCAGTCGAGATGATCCGTCAGCGGCCTGCGAGGGCTGCGCCCGCCGTCCGGGCCGTCGCCCAGGCCCTTCCCTTTGCCGAGGGCGCCTTCGAGGCCGGGCTCGCCGTGCTGACGGTCCACCACTGGCCCGATCCCATCGCCGGCCTGCGGGAACTGAGGCGGGTGGTCCGGGGCCGGATCGTCATCCTGACCTTCGATCCCGCGGCCCGGCCCTGGCTGACCGACTACATTCCGGGTCTGGCCGCCCTGGACGAGGCCCAGATGCCCGCCCTGGACGTCTACGAAGCGGCTCTCGGTCCGGTCCGAATCACCCCCCTCGCCATTCCCCACGACTGCACGGACGGGTTCCTCTACGCCTACTGGCGGCGACCAGAGGCCTATCTCGACCCCCGGCTTCGCTCTGGAAGCTCCTCGTTCCGAGCCCTGGCGGATGCTGGAAGGGGCCTGGAGCGCCTTCGGGAAGACCTGGCGAATGGCGCATGGGCCCGCCGGCATGGCGCCCTGAGGGAACGCGACAGTTATGATGCGGGCTACAGGCTGATCGCAACCGCTTAAACCTCTGTATACAGACGAAATCAGACTACAGGCCGATGCGTCGGGCCCGCGCCGCGATCTGCAGCGCCAGGCGCTCAGCGATCAGGGCGTCCGGCGCCCGGGCGGTCTTGCAGGCCCGGTCCGCGGCCAGGACATCCCCGGTAATCGCATCCAGGCTCTCCAGGCTCCAGGCCCTGGCCTGTCTCAGGAACTCCCGCTCATCCTTCCAGAAGACCCCCGAGGCCTTGGCGGCCTCCTGCAGTCCCGCGCCGCTGCGGACCAGGGTCAGAACCCGGCGGAGGCGACCCAGGTGCTGGCCAAGGGCGCGCACGGCGCCGGGTCCGGAAAGTCCCTCCTGAGCCGCCCGCCTCAGCCCGGCCTGGGCCTCGGCCAGACGGCCGCCGAAGGCGTCGGACGCCGCGCCGGTGAGGGACGCCTCGGGCTCGACGCCGAGGAAGGTCTCGAGGTCCTTGGGTCCCGCCGTCACCCCTGAGCCGGGGCCGAGAAAGAGGGCCAGGCGCTCTATCTCGCGACGGGCGACGCCGCGTTCATGGGGGAGCCGGGCGACGAACAGGGCCAGGGCTTCGGCGTTGAGGCCGACGCCGTCCTTCGCCAGGGCTTCGCGGGTCATGCGCGCCACGTCGCCAGCCTCGTCCTCATAGCAGGGGATGACCGCGCAGGCCTCCGCCTTCTCCGCCGCCCGGCGCAGGGTCGACTCCCGTCCGAGGGCGCCGGCCTCGACCAGCAGGAAGGCGTCCGGGTTCAGCTCGCCGGCGAGGAGTCGGCCGAGGGCCTCGACGGCCAGCTTCTCACTGGCGGCCCGCTCGCCGCCGAGGCGCAGCCGGACAAGTCGCCGGCCTCCGATCAGGGACTGCGCCGCCAACTCCGCCTCCAGCCGGGCGTCATCCCCGGAGAGGTCGCCCTCGGTGAGAACGGCCACGTTGAACGGGTCCTCGGGATCCTCTGTCACCCGTGCGGCCAGCTGGGCCGCCCTTTCCCGGACCACCCCCATGTCCCGTCCATAGATCACCGCCGCGCGGACCTGGGGGTCGGGCCTGGCCAGGAACTTTTCCAGATCGGGCCGGCGGCTCAGGATCACCCCGGTCAGGACCCCTGGCCGGCCAGGAAGGCGGCGAGCTCCAGGTGGATCCGTCGGGCGACCTCCTGGGCGGCGCGGACCTGGGCGTCCTGCTGGGCGATGACCGAGGCGTAGGGCTGGTCGGCGGAGTCGTAGGTCAGCTCTATCCGGACCTTGCCGGTCTTCAGCGGCTCGCGCCGTGTGGCCGGGCTCAGGGTGTAGGCCGCCGTCAGGACGTACTCATAGCGGGTGGCGACATTGTCCACCCGCACGCCCCGGGGATAGCGAAGCTCCGACAGGGCCACGTCCAGCCGGTAGGTCGCGGGCAGGCCCGATCTTCGTCCCAGGGCGTCATCCAGCTGCTCGCGCAGAAGGGCCCCGGCCCGCCCCTCGGGCGTGGTCACCTCGACGGCGGCGAGACCCGCACCCAGGTCCGGCGTCGCATAGAGGGGCGTAAAGCCGCACCCCGCCAGAAGGAGGACCGAAGCGAGGCCCGCCCCCCGGAGCGCCGCCGCCAGCGGACTCATCCTGCGACCACGATGTTGACGATGCGATCCTTCACCACGATCACCTTGCGGATGGTCAGGCCCTCAAGACGCCGGGCTGTCTCCGGATCGTCAAGCACCATCTTCTCGACATCCGCCGGTTCAGCCCCCGCGGGTGCGCGGATTTCCCAGCGGCGCTTGCCGTTCACCTGGACCGGCAGGGTGACCTCAGCCTCCCGGGTCAGGGCCTCGTCGAAAGTCGGCCAGGGGGCGAAGACGGCCATGCCCTCGCCGCCGATCCGGGCCCAGCACTCTTCGGCGAGGTGGGGGGTGAAGGGGGCGATCAACCGGGCGAAGACCGCCAGGGCCTCCGCCCGCTCGGCCAGGAGCGCCCCAGAGGCGCCCTCGGCCTTGTGTTCGCGCAGGAGGTTCAGGAACTCGTAGAGGCGGGCGATGCCCGAATTGAACCGGAAGGTCTCGATGGCCTCGGTCACCGAGCGGACCAGGCGGTGGGTCGCCCGGCGCAGGGCCTCGGCGGCGGCGTCCGCCGGGTCCGCGGCGTGGGGGCCTACCGGCTGGCTCTCGAACTCGCCCCAGACCCGGTTGACGAAGCGCCAGGCGCCCTCGACTCCGGCGTTGGACCACTGGGCGTCGCGCTCGGGCGGGGAGTCGGACAGGACGAACAGGCGCGCTGCGTCGACCCCGTAGACCTCGAAGATCTCGCCCGGCGAGACGGTGTTCTTCTTGGACTTGGACATCTTCTCAGGGTCGCCGATGACCACGGGCGCACCGTTGGACAGGAGCCGGGCCCGCCGGGTCT
>CANGRP010000105.1 GCA_947456005.1 Caulobacteraceae bacterium | reverse complement strand
GGGGCCGCCCTGGGGGCCAGGGGCCTCTGGCCCTCGGCGATTCGATCCACTGCGGTTTCGAGCAGGGCCGCGTCCACGCCCGCTTCCGCCCAGAAGGCGAGCAGGCTCTCGGAGACGGCGGCGGCCGGCGGGCGGCTCATCTGCGGCGAATTCCCTCAGCTGGCGGCGGGCCCGGCGCCATTCGCCCTTGACCCACCCGACGTAAGCTATTGATAAGACCTGAAGGGAACAAGGCTGGCGCGGGGCGACCGGCGCACCGGAGCTTGCAAAATGAGCGAGACCCTCGAACGCGAGGCAATGGAATACGATGTGGTCATCGTCGGCGCCGGTCCTTCCGGCCTGGCGGCGGCGATCCGCCTGAAGCAGATGGCGGAGGCTGCGGGCGCCGAGATCTCGGTCGCGGTCCTCGAGAAGGGGTCCGAGGTCGGAGCCCACATTCTGTCCGGGGCGGTGATCGATCCCAGCGGCATCGCCGAGCTGCTTCCCGACTGGAAGGAACTTGGGCTGCCCCTCGAGACGGCAGTCACCAAGGACAAGTTCCTGATGCTAGGCCCGAGCGGTGAGCTCGACGTCAGCTGGGCGCCCTTTCCCAAGTGGATGCTCAACCACGGCAACTACATCGCCAGCCTGGGCAATGTCTGTCGCTGGCTGGCCCAGTATGCCGAGGGCCTTGGCGTCGAGATCTACCCCGGCATGGCGGCCTCGGAGCTGGTCTTCAATGCCGATGGGTCGGTCAAGGGTGTCGTGGCCGGCGTCTTCGGGATCGGCAAGGATGGCGAGCCGGGTCCTGACTACCAGCCCGGCATCGAGCTGCACGCCAAGTACACCCTGATCGGGGAGGGCGTGCGCGGTTCACTGGCCAAGCAGCTGCAGGCGCGCTTCGACCTGAACAACGGACGCGAGCCCCAGAAGTACGGCATCGGCATCAAGGAGCTCTGGAAGGTGCCGGACGCGGCCTTCGTGTCCGGTCTGACCCAGCACACCTTTGGCTGGCCCCTGGACAACCAGACCGGCGGCGGCTCCTTCATGTACCACTTCGGGGACAATTACGTGTCCATCGGGTTCGTTGTGCACCTGAACTACAAGAACCCCTATCTCTCACCCTTCGACGAATTCCAGCGGTTCAAGACCCATCCGGCGATTCGCCGTTACCTCGAGGGTGGCGAGCGCGTCTCCTACGGTGCCCGGGCCATCACCGAGGGCGGTGAGCAGTCCTTGCCCCAGCTCTACTTCCCGGGCGGCGCCCTGCTGGGCTGCTCGGCGGGCATGGTCAACCTCCCGCGGATCAAGGGCTCCCACAATGCGGTGAAGAGCGGTGTCCTGGCGGCGGAGGCAGCCTTCGGCGCCATCCAGGCGGGTCGGAGCGGCGACGAACTGGTCGAGTACGAGACCGCCTACAAGGCCTCGTCCATTGCCCGTGAACTGCACGTCGTGCGCAATGCCAAGCCTCTGTGGTCGAAGTTTGGGACGATCCCGGGCGTCATCCTGGGCGCCGCCGATGCGACCCTTGCGGGAATGCTGGGCGGCTTCTCATTTTTCGGCACCCTGAAGCACGGCAAGTCCGACGCCGCTTCCACCGGCCTCGCCAAGGACTACAAGCCGATCGCCTATCCCAAGCCCGACGGCGTGATCAGCTTCGACAAGCTGTCCTCGGTCTTCCTGTCCTCGACCAACCATGACGAGAACCAGCCTGCGCACCTGAAGCTGAAGGACGCCTCGATCCCGATCAGCGTCAACCTGCCCAACTATGCCGAGCCTGCCCAGCGCTACTGCCCGGCGGGCGTCTACGAGGTGCTGACCAACGAGGACGGATCGAACCCGCGGTTCCAGATCAACTTCCAGAACTGCGTTCACTGCAAGACCTGCGACATCAAGGATCCGTCGCAGAATATCAACTGGACGACGCCCCAGGGCGGCGACGGACCCAACTATCCGAACATGTAGGCAGACTTGCCGGGCGGAGCGAACAGGTGAACACCCGCTCCATGGCTGGCTGGAGACAACGGACCCTGAGGCGGGCTGCGGTGCGCCTCGTGGCGGCGGGCGCGCTGGCTGTCCTGGGCGCATGCGCCACCGCCGCGGACCCGACGGATCTCCCGCCCGAGGGGACCGGGTCCTCGCCCTACGGCCAGTTCCTTGCGGCCCGCGCCGCCCTGAACGCCGGGCGTCCCGCCGACGCGGCGCGCTACTATGGTGCGGTGCGCAACCTTGATCCGGACGCCGCCGGGATCGCCGATGAAAGAGCCTTCATCGCGACCCTCCTGGCGGGCGACGTGACGACGGCGGCCCGCCTGGCCCCGACTTCGGACGAGACGTCCCCGCCGAACCTTTCCCTCAGCCGCCTCGTAAGGGCGGTAGAGGGGATGTCCACCGGGCGGGCGCGGCAGGTGCGCGACCTCCTGATCCCGGAGAGCGCCGCCTTCCCGCACCGCGCCGCCACAGCCCTGCTGGCCCCCTGGGCCGCCGCCATGGCCGGGGACAGGGAGGGCCTTCTCGTCCGGCCCCAGTCGCCGGGCGACCGGCTCGTGGATGTCTTCGGCCTCCTGGCCCAGGCCCGCCTTTTCGAGCGGGCGGGTCGGCTCGACGAGGCGGAGACGAACTTCAAGGTCCTGGCGGGGGGCGATTCCCCCGGACAGGCGACGGTCCTTGCCTATGGCGGCTTCCTGGAGCGACGCAAACGGGCCGCCGAGGCGGTCGCCCTCTACGACCGGCTTCTGGCGACGGATCCGAGGAACGCTTCCGTGAAGGCGGCCCGCGCCCGCGCTGCGGCGGGCCGGGCCGAGCCCCAGCCCACCCTTCGCCAGGGTGCGGCCCAGACCCTCATCCCGGTGGCGGCGACCCTCATCGCCGCGGGTCAGGAGCAGATGGGCCTCGCCTACCTGCGTCTGGCGCTGCGACTGGATCCTGACCAGTACGCCGCCTGGATTCTCGTCGGCGATCTGCTTGACGGCGATGGCCTGGCTGATGACGCCCGCGCCGCCTATGCGCGGACACCCTCGACAGCGCCCGAGTTCGCCACCGCCCAGGCCAAGCTGGCCTGGAGCCACCAGAAGGCCGGCGACAAGGAAACGGCCCTGCGACTGGCCCGTGAGGCCGCCTCGGGGGGCGACGTCGATGCGGTGATCAACCTGTCCGACATCCTCAGGGCCAATGAGAGGTTCTCCGAGTCGGCGGACGTGCTGACCCCGGTGCTCGCCGGTTCACCGCCGGACTGGCGGTTGTCTTTTGCCCGCGGGGTTTCCCTTGAGCGGGCCGGCCGCTGGCCGGAGGCTGAGAAAGACCTCAAGGCCGCCCTTGCCCTCAATCCCGACGAGCCCGAGCTTCTCAACTATCTGGGCTACTCCTGGATCGACCGGAACGAAAACCTGGACAAGGCTCTGGAGATGGTCCGACGGGCGGTCAGCCAGAACCCCCGGTCGGGCGCCATGGTCGACAGCCTGGGCTGGGCCTATTACCGGCTGGGAGACTTTCCACAGGCGGTGACGACGCTGGAGTTAGCCGTGGAGCTTGAGCCCGGCGATCCGGAACTGAACAATCACCTGGGCGACGCCTACTGGCGGGTTGGTCGGCGCGACGAGGCGGGCTTTCAGTGGAAGCGGGTCCTGACCCTGGATCCTGACCCCAGGATCCGCGCCGACGCCGAACGCAAGCTGGCCGAGGGTCTGCCTCCGACGCCCGTCCCGGGCAACCGCAAGCCCTGATCCTCGCCATGAGCGCAAGCGCCTTCGCGCCGGCCAAGGTCAACCTCTACCTCCACGTCGGCCCGCCGGGGGTGGACGGCTTTCATCCGCTGGACAGCCTCATGGTGTTCGCCGACATCGGCGATGAGGTGTCGATGGCGTCCGGACCGGGACCGGCCCTGAGCCTGACCGGCCCCTTCGGCTCCGGCCTGGAGGCGGGGGACAACCTGGTGCTGCAGGCGGCGCGCCAGCTTGCGCGGAGGCTCGGTCGGGCAGAGCCGCCTCCGGCTCTGGTCCTCGACAAGCGCCTTCCCGTGGCGGCGGGACTGGGCGGCGGCTCAGCGGATGCGGCCGCAACCCTTCGCCTGCTCAATCTCGCCTGGGGCGGCCAGTTGCCTGCGGGGGATCTTGAGATCCTGGCGGCGGACCTCGGCTCCGATGTGCCTGCATGCATCCGCAGCCGGCCGGTGATCGCGATGGGCAGGGGAGAGGTGCTGTTCCCGGCCCCGGACCTGCCGGTGCTTCCTGCAGTGCTGGTGAACCCCGGCGTCGCCTGCCCGACGGGCGCCGTCTACCGCGCCCTGGACGCCGCTGGCCGGTTCGGCGACCTGTCCCCGCCTCCAGGGCCTTCGACCCGCGACGGGGTGGCCGGGATCGCCGGGTGGCTTTCCGGGCTGCGAAACGACCTTGAGGCGCCTGCGGCCTCCGTCGCCCCTGTCATCGCGAACGTCCTTGGGCGACTGCAGGCCGCGCCAGAGACGCTGCTGGCCCGGCTGTCGGGATCGGGCGCGACCTGCTTCGCCCTCTGTCCGGATATGCCCTCGGCCGCCCGGCTGGCCGCGATCCTGGCTGGCGAACACCCGGACTGGTGGGTGCGCCCCTGCCGCCTGGGCGCTCCCCTTTCCACCTTCGGCTGAGTCGGGTTCCCGGAACGAAAACGGGGACCCCGAGGGGTCCCCGCTCCGCCGCGACTGGGGGGATAATCAGTTGTGGTAGGCGCGCTCTCCGAACTCGGAGATGTCCAGGCCCTCTTCCTCGTTGTCCACCGAGGAGCGCAGGCCCACGGTGTACTTGATCAGGAAGAAGACGATGGCGCTGGCGACGGCGGACCAGGCGACGGCCACGAGGACCGCCTTCACCTGCGCCATCACCTGCGTCGACAGGACGTAGGCGGCCGTGTCGCAGGTGGAGACGTCGCCGTCGGCGGCGCAGGTCGTGTAGTCGACCACGCCGGCGCCGCCCCAGTCGGGATTGACCAGCAGGCCGGTGGCGATGGCGCCAACGATGCCGCCGATGGCGTGGATGCCGAAGGCGTCCAGGCTGTCGTCATACTTCAGCGCATTCTTGATCTTGGCGCAGAAGAAGACGCAGACCGGCGAGACCACCAGGCCGAGGAGGACGGCGCCGACCGGACCCGCGAAGCCCGCGGCCGGCGTAATGGCGACCAGGCCGGCGACCAGACCGGAGGCCAGGCCAAGGGCGCTGGCGCGCTTGCGGGTGACCCACTCGGTGACCACCCAGGAGAGGCCCGCCGCGGCGGTCGCCACCAGGGTGTTGACCATGGCCAGGGCCGCGTAGCCGTTGGCTTCCAGGTTGGAGCCGGCGTTGAAGCCGAACCAGCCCACCCAGAGGAGCCCCGCACCGGTCATGGTCAGGGTCAGAGAGTGGGGCGGCATCGGCTCGGTCCCGAAGCCCTTGCGGGGCCCGAGGATCAGGGCGCCGACCAGGGCGGCGATGCCCGCGTTGATGTGGACGACGGTGCCGCCGGCGAAGTCGAGGGCGCCAAAGCCCCAGAGCAGGCCGGACTGGATCGGGTCGGTCGGGGCGGCCGCGACGGCGTCAGGACCCGCCCACCACCAGACCATGTGGGCCAGCGGATAGTAGGAGAGCAGGGGCCAGAGGACCGCAAAGGCCACGACAGCCGCGAACTTCATCCGCTCCGCCACGCCGCCCAGCACGAGCGCGGCGGTGATGCAGGCGAAGGTCATCTGGAAGGCCATGAAGACCAACTCGGGAATGACCACGCCGGTGGAGAAGGTCGCTACGGTGCTTGCCGGGGTGACGCCGTCGAGGAAGAGCCGGCCGCCGCCACCGATGAACTTGTCGAGGGCGCCGCCGTCGGTGAAGGCGAGGCTGTAGCCCCAGAACATCCAGGCGATCATGCCGATCACGGTCACCACGCCGACCTGCATGAGGATGTACAGCATGTTCTTCTGGCGGGCCAGACCGCCGTAGAGGAGGGCGAGGCCCGGCAGGATCATGAGCAGGACCAGGACGGTGGATACCAGCATCCAGGTCGTGTCGCCCTTGTCCGGGACAGGGGCGGGGGCTTGCTCGGCGGGCGCCGCGACAGCCGGCGCAGCAGCCTCGGCAGGCGCAGGGACCGCTTCCGCAGGCGCAGCGGCCGGGGCCGCCTCTGCAGCGGCAGGCGCAGCCTCCTGGGCGAAGGCCGGCGCCGCCAGGGGCGCTCCGGCCAGGGTCGCGGCGAGCATCAGCCCGGCCAGACCCTTGAATTTGAACCCGTTCATTTGGTCTTCCTTCCTGGAGGGATCAGAGCGCAGAGGCGCCGGTTTCGCCGGTGCGGATGCGCACGGCGTCGGCCACGTCGATGACGAAGATCTTTCCGTCGCCGATCTTGCCGGTGGAGGCGGCGGTCTTGATCGTCTCGACCACTCCCGCCGCAGCGGCGTCGTCGACGACCGCTTCGAGCTTCACCTTGGGGATGAAGTTCACCTGGTATTCGGCGCCCCGATAGATCTCGGTCTGCCCCTTCTGCCGTCCGTAACCCTTGACTTCCGTGATCGTGAGACCCTCGACGCCGGACGACACGAGGGCTTCGCGCACATCATCCAGCTTGAAGGGTTTGACGATCGCCATGATCAGTTTCATCCCATCGCTCCCGCTCGGTTCCTTGTGGAACGGCCCCACGCCGGAATGGCCGACGGGACCTGAGGTCACGCTACGGCCCTCCGCAGGCGACGGACTCGTCGGGCGCCGAAAAAACAGGCGACAGTCGGTGGAAGTTCAGAAAACAGGCGCCTTGGCTCACGGACTGACCTGATTCCGGGCGCCATGACCCCGGCGAGCGGGCAGGGGAGGCCCGGGTCCCGGCGTCGCGATCACGACCGCGTGAAGCTCGCGGGTCCCGACGCCAGACCCGTAGCCAGCGCCGGCCCGGCTGGACTAATCGGGCGGCGCGGTCCCCGCCGCCCCTGACCTGCAAGCTTCGGAAGTCGCCATGCCCAAGTTTTCAATCGCCCTCCTGGCCTTTCTCCTGTCCGCAGGAGCCGCCGCCGCCCAGACGCCCCCGGCGCCTCCCGCCCCCCCTGTAGCGGCGACGCCCGCGCTCCCGGTTGTCACCCCAGCGGGTGACGTCATCGATACCCTGAAGGCTTCCGGCCAGTTCACGACTTTTCTGAAGGCGTCGGACCTCGTGGGGCTCACAGCCTTCGTGAAGGGACTTCCGGCGGTGACCGTGCTGGCGCCTGCGGACGCGGCCTTCGCCCAGCTGCCGCCGGGCGAGGTTGACCGCCTGCTGGCCCCGGCCAACCGGGCCGAGCTTCAGAAACTGGTCCTGCGTCATCTCATCAATGCCCGGGTGCCCTTCGAGACCTTCAAGGGCGCAGTGACAAGCGCGCCCACCCTGGGCGGCGAGGTGGTGGAGCTTAACGGCGACCAGCCTCCGTCCGTCGGCGGCGCGCCAGTGGTTCAGGCCGACGTCATGGCCGCCAACGGGGTCGTGCACGTGCTGAGCCGGGTGATCTCCGCACCTGCACCCTGACGCCGGTCTCGCGGGATTCCCTCCGGCGCGCTTGAAGCGGGGGACTGTGGGCCCTATGGTCCGCCCTCGTTTTTGCGCCTGCGAAGCCTCGCCCATGCCCGCCGAAAAACCGCTGTCTTTTCAGGCGCTGATCCTGAAGCTCCATGACTACTGGAGCCGCCAGGGCTGTGTCATCCTGCAACCCCATGATGTGGAGGTCGGCGCAGGGACCCTGCACCCGGCGACGGTCCTGCGGGCGCTTGGGCCCCGGCCCTGGCGGGCAGCCTACGTGCAGCCCTCGCGGCGGCCCGGGGACGGGCGCTATGGCGAGAACCCCAACCGGCTCCAGCACTACTATCAGTACCAGGTGATCCTGAAGCCCAACCCCGACAACCTGCAGGAGCTCTACCTGGGCAGCCTGGAGGCGATAGGGCTGGACACCCGGATGCACGACATCCGCTTTGTCGAGGATGACTGGGAGAATCCGACCGTAGGGGCCTGGGGCCTCGGCTGGGAGGTCTGGTGCGACGGGATGGAGGTGACCCAGTACACCTACTTCCAGCAGGTCGGCGGCCTTGACGTCTTCCCGGTGGCCGGAGAGCTCACCTACGGCCTCGAGCGGCTGGCCATGTACCTGCAGGGCGTCGACCGCTTTGACCAGCTGGCCTTCAACGACCCCGACGGGCCCCTGCCCATGACCTATGGCGATGTCTTCCTGGAGAACGAGCGTCAACAGTCCGAGGCCAACTTCCACCTCTATGACGTGGCCACGCTGAAGCGGCAGTTCGAGGATATGGAGATCCAGGTCCCTCGGCTCCTGCAGGGGCGAGGCCCCCAGGGCCAGGTCACTGTGCTGCCCGCCTACGACCATGTGCTGAAGGCCAGCCACCTCTTCAATCTGATGGACGCCCGCGGCGCGATCGCCGTGGCGGAGCGCCAGAGTTACATCGGCCGGATCCGGGACCTGACCAAGGTGTGCGCGGAGGCCTGGGTGGCGAACGAGGGCGGTAACGCCCCGGCGGAAGGGGTCTGACCATGCCCCAGCTGCTGATTGAGCTCTTCTCCGAGGAGATTCCGGCCCGGATGCAGGCCCAGGCCGCCCGCGACCTGGACCGCATGGCCCGGGAGCGCCTGGCCTCCGCCGGGCTGGAGCCGAAGTCCCTCCGCACCTATGCCGGGC
>CANGRP010000104.1 GCA_947456005.1 Caulobacteraceae bacterium | reverse complement strand
GCTCCCCCTGCGCCGCGCCCTGTCGCCCCGCCTCCCAGGGTCGCACCGGCTCCGGCGCCTCCTGTCGCAGCCCGGCCGCCCTCCGGAGGTTTCACGCCCCCTCCGACCGCATCCACGACGCCCCTCACCGACGCCCAGGTCGCAGCCCTCGGCAAGGGCCGGTTCCTATGGCCGATACGGGGGGAAATCCTCTCTGACTTCGGACCCAAGGGCACCGGCCAGAGGAATGACGGCATCAACATCCGGGCCGCCCGGGGCGCCCCGGTCAGGGCCTCCGCCGCCGGCGAGGTGGTCTATGCCGGCGACCAGGTGCCCGGCTTCGGCAACCTGGTGCTGATCAAGCATCCGGACGGCTGGGTCACCGCCTACGCCCACCTGTCCAACGTCGACGTGAAGATCCAGCAGAGGGTGCTGCAGGGGCAGCAGATCGGTGAGGCGGGCGATACGGGCGGGGTCTCCGAGCCCCAGCTCCACTTCGAGATCCGCTATGCGCCGACGCCAGCCGAGCGGGCCCGTCCTGTGTCGCCGTCCCTGCTCCTGCCGCGCTGAGGAGTCAGAACGGCAGGGCGGTTCCCCGAGACCCGGCGAGGTCGAGGATGAATTGCCAGGCGACCCGGCCGGACCGGCCCCCGCGCGCCTGCGCCCACTGCAGGGCTCGTCGGTCCAAACCCCTAACCGGCAGGCCATACCGCCGCGCATAAGCCCGCACGGCGGAGAGGTAGGTCGCCTGGTCCATGGGGGGGAAGCCGATCCAGAGTCCGAAGCGGTCGGAGACGCTGACCTCCTCCTCGGCGTCCTCAGCCGCAGCGATCAGTCCCCGGTCCTCGACGTGTCCCCGGGGCATGAGATGTCGCCGGTTGGAGGTGGCGAGGAAGAGAACGTTCGACGGGGGTCCGGAGACGCCGCCCTCCAGGGCCGACTTCAGGGCCTTGGCCGCTTCCGCGCCGTCCTCGAAGGAGAGATCGTCACAGAGCACGACAAAGCGCTCCGGGCGTCCCCGCAGGAGGTCGAAGAGCCGGGGCAGGTCGCTGACTTCGTCACGATCCACTTCGATGAGCTTGAGGTCGTCCCGGTCCTGTGCGGAGGCCATGAAGGCCGCCTTGGCCATGGAGCTCTTGCCGGCGCCCCGCACCCCCCAAAGGAGGACATGGTTGAAGGGTAATCCCGCCGCGAACCGGGCCAGGTTCCCGGACAGGACCTCCTTCTGGCGATCGACGCCCAGGAGAGCGTCCAGGGGCAGGGGATAGTCCGCCGCCGCAATGAAGAGCCCCCGCTCCGAATCGTGCCGGAAAAGCCGCGCGCCCGCGAAGTCCGGCGCTGGCGGCATCGGCGGGGCCAGCCTTTCAAGGGCTTCGGCGATGCGGAGCAGAAGGGGAGAGATGTCCTGGGTCATGAAGCGTGATTAGCCATCCCGACCCTCCATTGCAAAAGGTCGGTCAAGCGCATAGCTTCCGGCGACCCTGAACTCGGGCGCAGACTGCACCCGCCCCCCTCGGAGAGGCCATGTTCGCCACCCCCGCCTACGCCCAGACCGCCGCCGGAGCTCCCGCCGGAGGCGGAATCGAGGCCATGCTCCTGCAGATCGCCCCGCTGATCGGCTTGTTTGTCCTTTTCTACTTCCTGCTGATCCGTCCTCAGCAGAAGCGGATGAAGCAGCACCAGGCCATGCTCGCCGCCCTGAAGCGCAATGACGTGGTCGTCCTGGCGTCCGGCGTGGTCGGCAAGATCGTGCGGGTTGAGGACGGCGAGGTCGGCGTGGAGATCTCCCAGGGCGTCACTGTCAAGGTCGTGAAGTCCATGATCTCGTCCGTCCGTTCAAACGGCGACGCCGCCGCTAACGACGCCAAGGCCTAGGCCTGGCCACATGCTCGCTCCCTCGCGCTGGCGGCTGATCTCCGTCGTCGCCGCCCTGATCTTTGGCGTGCTGTTCACGCTGCCCAACCTGCTGCCAGCGAGCGTGCGGGAGTCGCTTCCTGCCTTTCTGCCGAAGCAAACCCTGAACCTGGGCCTGGACCTCCAGGGCGGATCCTACCTTAAGCTCTCTGTCGACACCCGTGCACTGCGGGTGGAGAAGACGACCAACCTTATCGAGGATGTCCGCACCACACTGCGGGCCGAGGATATCGCCTTCACGGACCTCGGTCAGGTCGGTTCCGACGTGACCGTCCGCATCACCGATCCCGCCCGGTCGAACGAGGCCCTAAACCTGCTGCGAACCCGGCTCGGCGGCGATATCGCCACAGGCGGCAGTGGTCTGGAGCTCTCGTCCCAGGCCGACCAGAGAATCCGGATGGGGTGGTCGGCTCAGGCCCTCAGCGCCGAAGCCAGCCGGGCGGTCGACCAGTCCATCGAGATCATCCGCCGGCGTATCGACGCCCTGGGAACCCGGGAGCCCGCCATCCAGCGGCAGGGCTTCGACCAGATCGTCGTGCAGGCGCCAGGCGAGAGCGATCCTGAGCGACTGAAGTCCATCATCGGCCAGACCGCCAAACTCACCTTCCAGATGGTGGACGACTCCGTCTCGGTCGCCGAAGCCGTGCAAGGTCGCGTCCCGCCGGGCTCCGTAGTGCTGCCGAGCCAGGATGAGGGGCCGCTCCTCCTGAAAAAACGCGCTGTCGTGACCGGGGAGATGCTGACTGAGGCCTCCCAGGGGTTCGACGGCCAAACCGGACAGCCGGTCGTCAACTTCCGCTTCAATGGCCAGGGCGCCTCCCGGTTCGGGGAAACGACCGCGAACAATATCGGCAAGCGGTTCGCCATCGTCCTAGACGGCAAGATCATTTCAGCCCCGGTGATCCAAAGCGCCATCATGGGCGGCTCCGGACAGATCTCCGGGAACTTCACCGCCGAAAGCGCCAATGACCTCGCGGTCCTGTTGCGCGCCGGCGCCCTGCCGGCGCCCTTGAAGGTTGAGCAGCAGAATACGGTCGGCGCTGAGCTGGGCGCAGACGCCGTGCGCGCCGGGGCGATTTCGATGGCGATCGGCGCCGCATCCATGTTCGCCTTCATCGTCTTCGCCTACGGGACATTCGGTGTCTTCGCCGCCCTTGCCCTGGCGTTGAACGTCCTTCTGATCGTGGGCGCCATGTCCATGACACAGGCCACCCTGACCTTTCCGGGGATTGCGGGGATCATCCTGACCCTGGCCGTCGCCGTGGACGCCAACGTCCTGATCTACGAACGGGTCCGGGACGAGGCGCACCTCGGACGATCGCCTCTCCAGGCGTTGGAGCACGGCTATGAGCGCGCGCTGGTGTCCATCTTTGACGCCAATATCACCAGCGCCATTTCGGCCATCATCATGTTCATGTTCGGGGCCGGGGCGGTCCGTGGCTTCGCCTGGACCCTGCTGATCGGGGTCATCACCTCGGTCTTCACGGCGGTGGTCGTCACCCAGCTCCTGATCGGCTGGTGGTACCGGGCGAAGAAGCCCAAGACCCTGCCCATCGTCTAGAGGCTCTCATGCGCTGGCCCCTCATCACCAACCTGCCCCGCGAGTTCAACTTCGACTTTGTGAAGCTGGCGCCCATGGCGGCGGTCATCTCCGCCCTGCTGATCGCGATCTCTCTGGGCTCCATCGCCTTCCGTGGCCTGAACTTCGGGATCGACTTCGTCGGCGGAGCCCTGATCGAGGTCGAGACCGAGAAGCCGCTCGACATTGCCGGCCTGCGCCGGGTGATGACCGAGGCCGGGGGCGAGGACGCCCAGGTCCAGTCTCTCGGACAGGGCAATGGCGCGATCCTGCGCTTCCGGGTGGCGAACGACGCCGACCTGAACGCCAGCACCCAGGTGGTCAAGGGGGCGCTCCAGAAGGCCTTTCCGGGCATCGAGATCCGGCGCGCCGAGACCGTTGGCGGAAAGGTATCGGGAGAGCTTGCACGGTCGGGGGCCATCGCCCTCGCCCTCGCCATGGTGCTGATGCTGCTCTACATCTGGTTTCGCTTCCAGCTTCAGTTCGGGATGGGTGCGATCGCGGCCATTCTGCATGACGTGATCCTCACCATGGGGGTGCTGTCGCTTGCGCAACTGGAAGTGTCGATGACCTCCATCGCGGCCCTGTTGACCGTGATCGGCTACTCAATGAATGAGAAGGTCATCACCTTCGACCGGCTGCGCGAGAACCTCCGCAAGTACAAGACGACGCCGCTGCGTGACATCATCAACAAGTCCGAGAATGAACGTCTGTCACGCAACCTGATCACCGGTACGACCGCCATCATCGCCCTTTCCGGCGCGCTCTTCTTTGGCGGACCCGTTCTCTTCCCCCTGGTCTTCACCATGGTCTTCGGAGTCATCGTCGGCACCTATTCCTCGATCTATGTCGCCCTGCCGATCATCCTCCTGTGGGGGGTTCGGCGCGACGACGACGAGGCCGCCCCCCTCAAGGCCGCAGGCGCGCGTCCGGGATGAGCCGGTCGGCGCCGCAGGTCGACGCCTTCGGCGGTGGCGGCTTTCGCCTTTCCGGTGAGTGGCGTCCCGGATCGGTCCTCATCCTTGATGACGTCGCCCAGGATTGGGATCTGACGTCGCAGACCGACCTCTCCGTCCAGAGCCTTTCTGCAGTGCTGCACGCGGGGCCCGGGAACTGCGAGTTGCTTGTCCTCGGCATGGGCGCAACCAACAGCCTGCCCCCGCGGGCGGTCCGAGAGGCCTTCCTGCAGGCAGGGATCGGGCTTGAGTTCCTCGATACCCCTGCTGCGGCTCGACTCTACAATCTCCTCACCTCCGAGGGCCGAAGGGTCGCCGCCGCCCTGATCGCGATTTGATCCAGATCAAGCCACGGCTTCCCGCGGCCGGCGAATGCCCTTAAGAACGAGGACAGGGGAAGACACACAGAGGGCTAAACATGTCGAATCTTGTCTCAGGACTCCTGTCCAACCTCCGCAATACGGTGATCCTGAGCTCGATCATCACGCTTGTGGTGGTGGGCGGTTACATGCAGCACGCCGGGGGGGTGGACGCCACCTTCGTCCAGGCGGTGCTCCGATTCCTCCACCTGGTGTTCGGCATCATGTGGATCGGGCTGTTGTACTACTTCAACTTCGTCCAGCTCCGGAAAATGCCTGAGATCCCGGCTGAGCTGAAGCCGGCGGTCTCCAAGTACATCGCGCCGGAGGCCCTCTTCTGGTTCCGCTGGGCGGCGCTCTTCACCTGGGTGGCGGGCGTTCTTCTTGCCTACAACCGCGGCTATCTCGTCGACGCTTTCGCCCTGGGCCTGACCAGCGGCAATCCGCAGCACAGCTTCATTGGCCTGGGCATGTGGCTCGCCACGGTCATGTTCTTCAATGTCTGGGTCTTCATCTGGCCAAACCAGAAGATCGCCCTGGGTATCGTCGAGGCCGACGCAGACGCCAAGGCCAAGGCAGCGAAGACCGCCATGCTGTTCTCGCGCCTCAACACCTTCCTTTCCATCCCCATGCTCGCCACCATGGGCATGAACCAGACCATCTTCGGCTGATCCCTGGGATTGAAGCCGGACGGACGGGCCCGCAGCTCCTGCGGGCCCGTTTCCATGTGAGGACGAATTGACCCCAGAGCCTTTCCAGATCTCCGATCCGGATCCTGACGGAGACCTCGAAGGGGCCCTCTCGCGCACGGACCCGGACAGGTGGTTGTCCAGTCGGTTCGCCGCTGGCGAAGCCGCCCGGCGTGCCCTTGTCGCCATCTACGCCTTTGACAACGAGTTGGGCCGTGCGCCCCGCGCCGCCTCTACCCCCATTGTCGCAGAGATGCGGCTGGCCTGGTGGCGGGAGGCGCTGGAGGAGATTCGCTCGGGTGTCCCGGTCCGGCGACATCCCGTGGCGCTGGCCCTCAATGCAGCGGCGGGCGAGCACCACCTCGACCCGGCCCAGTTGGAGACGCTCATCGACGCCCGCCTCCGGGAGCTGGACCCTCGCCCCATGACCCTGGAGGAGGCCCTGGAGTGGGCTGAGGGTACGGGCGGGACCTGCGCCCGGCTCGCGGCTGCGGTCCTGGACCCCGGATGCGACTCGCAGGCCGCCGGGGCGGGAGGGGCGGCCTGGTCCATCGGACGGTTGATCCTGACAGCGGGTCTCTCGGCCGAGGCGGCGCAGATGGCCCTTGAGACCCGCCTCCGGCAGGCGCGCGGGGTGACCGCCGCGGCCTTTCCCGCCATCGCCCACGCCGCCCTGGCCCGGGCCCGGGCGAAGGGACGCCGGGCCTCACCCCTCGGCGATCGCCTTCGCCTGATGCGGGCGGTGCTCGCCGGGCGCGTCTGAGGCCCAGGTCGCCAGGTCCTCCAGGGCCCGTTTACCCATGGCCAGCTTGCGGCCCTGGGTGCGCACCTTGGCGCCCAGCCGCCGGCCTTCGGCGTCCCGCTTGGGCGCCTCCACCGGCGGCATCAGGCCGTAATTGATGTTCATGGGCTGGAAGGAGCCCTTGCCGCCGTCGAGGTGGCCCCCGGTAATGTGGTTGACCAGGGATCCCAGGGCGGTGGTTGCTGGCGGCGCCTCAAGCGGTCGCCCCAGACGCTCCGCCGCAGCGAGGCGACCGGCCAGGAGCCCCATGGCCGCACTCTCCACATAGCCCTCGACCCCGGTGACCTGGCCGGCGAAGCGAAGACGGGGCTGGACCTTCAGCCTCAGGCTGCGGTCCAGGAGGCGTGGGCTGTTCAGGAAGGTATTGCGGTGCAGGCCGCCCAGGCGGGCGAAGACGGCCTTCTCCAGGCCCGGGATCATCCGGAAGATCTCGGTCTGGGCGCCGTGCTTCAGCTTGGTCTGGAAGCCCACCATGTTCCAGAGCGTACCCAGGGCGTTGTCCTGGCGCAGCTGCACCACGGCCCAGGGCTTCTCGTCGGGCCGATGGGCGTTGGTCAGGCCCACGGGCTTCATCGGGCCATGGCGAAGGGTCTCGCGGCCCCGTTCCGCCATCACCTCGATGGGCAGGCAGCCATCGAAATAGGGGACGTTCTCCCACTCCCGGAACTCCGACTTCGGGCCGGCGAGCAGGGCGTCGATGAAGGCCTCGTACTGGTCCCGGTCCATCGGGCAGTTGATGTAGGCCTGGGTGTCGCCGCCGGGTCCCGCCTTGTCGTAGCGGGACTGCCGCCAGGCGGTGTCCATGTCGATGGACTCCAGTGTGGCGATCGGAGCGATGGCGTCGAAGAACGATAGCTCGTCTTCTCCCGTGAGTCCCTGGATGGCCTGGGCCAGGGCGGGGGAGGTGAGGGGGCCGGTGGCGATGATGACGCTGTCCCAGTCCGACGGCGGCAGGCCGGCAACCTCTTCCCGCGCGATCGTCACGAGGGGGTGCGCCGACAGGCGAGCCGTCACCGCCGCTGAGAAGCCGTCGCGGTCGACCGCCAGGGCGCCGCCCGCTGGCACCTGATGGGCGTCCCCGCAGGACATGATGAGGGAGTCCAGGGCCCGCATCTCGGCGTGGAGCAGGCCCACGGCGTTCGACGTCCAGTCGTCGGACCGGAAGGAGTTCGAACAGACGAGCTCTGCAAGGCCATCCGTATGATGGGCGTCCGTGCGCCTGAGGGGCCGCATCTCGTGCAGGATGACCGGAACGCCGGAGCACGCGACCTGCCAGGCGGCCTCTGAACCGGCCAGGCCGCCGCCAACGACATGAATGGGAGGATGTGACATGCGTGGCTAACTAGCAACGATCTCTGCGGATCGCGAGCCGAACCTCCGCCGGGCTTGCGCTGGCGCAGGGGGAGTAGCCAAATGAGGACGGGGAAGGACCGATTCAGGACCCTTGGGTCACGGTTCAGGTGCGCGACATGACGGTGTTTTCCGCAACCGATGCGGCTTTCGAAGGCTTCCGGTTGACTTGGGAGAAGCCCAAGACCCTGCTGATCTGGACCGGCTTCTTTCTTGTCGTGAATCTTCTGATGCCGCTGGCCCTCTTCGGCCTCGGGCTGAACTCGCAGATGGCGGCGCTGGAGGAGGTCTCCCGGAATCCATCGCAGGATCCCGACGTGGCCGTGGAAAGCATGGCGGCGCTCGCGCCCGTCTACGCCATCCTTCTTCCCGCCGGCCTTGTGGTGCAGGCCATGATTGCGGCCGCAGTGTTTCGGCTTGTCCTGGATCCAGAGGATTCCCGGGTGCATCCGGTCCAGTTCGGCGCTGAGGAAGCGCGGCTTATCGTCCTGGCGCTGGCCTATACCTTGCTCTTCCTGGTCGCCGTGGTCGCCGCCGTCCTTGTCGGAGGGATGATTGCCGGCTTGGCGGCCGCGGCGGGTGCAGGGCCGTTTGTCGGCATTCTGGCGAGCTTCGCGCTGATGGCGGGGCTGGTTTATGTCGCGGTCCGCATGTCCCTGGGCCCTGTGATCACATTCTCTGAGGGCCGGATCGCGGTGTTTGACTCCTGGGCCATGACCCGCGGCCTGGTCTGGCCGATACTTGGCGCCTATGTCCTCGCGGTCATCGCAGTCGTAATCTTCTATCTCTTGGCCCTGGTCCTCGCCGCAGCCCTCGCAACCCTGCTTTCAGGGGGCGACTTAGGGGCGCTTGGCCGGGTCATGAACCCCGACATGACCTCACTGCAGACCTTCTTCTCTCCGGGCCAGGTCCTCATGATCCTGTTCGGCGCCCTGACGAGTGCGGTCTACAACGCCGTGATGTCGGCGCCGGCGGCGGTGATGTACCGCGAGATCCGGGCGCAGGGGG
>CANGRP010000103.1 GCA_947456005.1 Caulobacteraceae bacterium | reverse complement strand
CTTCTTCGTCCGGAAGCGCTTCGCCGGCGACGACAACGCGGTGGTCGCCCTGCGGGGCGCCAACACCGTCCAGAGCGCCCGGACCCTGGTCCTCGTCGACGGGTTTGTCGTGTCCAACTTCCTCGGCAACCGGTTCGACTTCCCGCCGAAGTGGAACGTCGTCGGCCCGGCGGAAGTCCGGCAGTTCGACATCGTCTATGGCCCCTACTCGGCGCGCTACGGCGGCAACTCCATGGGCGGGGTGATCTCGGTCACCACCCGGGCGCCCGAGCGGAACGAGGTCTACGGCCAGGCCCAGGTCATGCTCATGCCCTTCACGGAGTACGGCTTCGACGAGACCTTCCGGGGCTACAGCGCCGAGGCGGGCCTGGCCTGGAAGCCTGAAGACTCGCCGTTCAGCCTGCGGGCGGGCTTCCGGCATTTCGAGAACACCGGCCAGTCCATGACCTACAACCTCCTGACCCCCGCGACCGGGACGGGAACGGCGGTGACCGGAGCCTTTGTGGACCCGAGGCTGGCGACCCCGGTCTTCGGCGCCGCCTCACCGGTCCGTGTCATCCAGGACCAGTTCCGGCTTCGCGCCGGCTGGGAGATGGACAGCGGGTGGACGCTGGAGGCCATGGGCTTCGCCTGGCTGACCGACCAGGACCTCACAGACACGCGGACCTTCCTCAAGGACGCTGGCGGATCACCGGTCTGGCAGGGTCGCGTAGCCTTCGGCGGTCGAACCTGGAACGCGACCGGCCTCACCCAGTCCCTGACCCGTCGAACCGAGTATCTCGCCGGCCTGCGGGCGGGCGGCGACGCTGTCGGCTGGGCGGTGTCGGCCAACGTCTCGCGATACTGGATCGCGAGCCAGGATGGGCGGACCTCTCGCGACATGGCGACGGGGCTGGTCAACGGCGCGGGGACACAGACCCAGGCCCGGGAACCCGGATGGTGGACGGGCGCCGTGACCCTGGAGAGGACGTTCGGCGATCACGCCGTCGCCTTCGGGGCAGACGCCAACCTCTATGAGACAAGGTCCGAGACCTTCAGCACCACGGCGTGGAAGAACGCCTCCAATCCGGTCTTCTCAGCCTCCACCTGGGGGAAGACGACGACCTTCGGGGCCTTCCTCGAGGACGAGATATCTCTTCCGGGCGACTACAGCCTGACCGCGGGCGTCCGATACGACGCCTGGAAGGCTCACGATGGCGGCATCGGCAAGCAGGTCGCCGGCCGGAGGGTGGACGACGACTATCCGGAGCGGACCGATAGCGCCATCAGCCCGAAGCTCAGCTTCCAGGGCCCACTGGCGGCGGGTTGGGCGGTCCAGCTCAGCCTGGGCAAAGCGACCCGTTTCCCGACCGTGGGCGAACTTTTCCAGGGACGCATTGACGACATCACCCAGCAGATCGATCCGCAGAGCTTCGATCCCAACCTGAAGCCGGAGACATCCTTTGACGCCAGCCTCATCCTGAGGCGCAGCTTCGGCGACGTCCGGGTGACGAGCTCAGTCTTCCTGCAGGACGTCCACGACGCCATCTTCAGCTTCCAGGGTCTCAATCCCTTCGGCCAGGTGGTTTCATCCTACAAGAATGTCGACCGGGTCCGGCAGGTGGGCGCCGAGCTCATCGCCGAGGCCCGGGATGTGGGCGTCGAGGGTCTCGACATCGACGCCAACCTCTCGTGGATGGACGCCCGGACGCTCCGCAACGCCTCGGCGCCTGCGGCGGAGGGACAGATGTTCCCGCGGATCCCGGAATGGCGCTCCAATGGCTCGATCCGGTACCGGGTGAGCGACTCCGCGCGGGCCTCCCTCGGATGGCGCTACGCCACCCGTCCGAACTCCGACCTCTTCGGCCTGTCGCGAGGCGACGCCTACGGATTCCAGACTGAGTACTTCACCCTGGATGGTCGGCTCACCTGGGCGGTCGGCCAGCATGCAGAGGTGGGGCTGGGCATCGACAACCTGCTGAACGACCAGGCCTACGTCTCGCACCCCCTGCCCCAGCGGACCTTCGTGGTCGACCTCAAGAGCCGGTGGTGAGCGCCATGACCGAGCCCGGGTCCCTGCATGGCGCCGAGCGCAAGGCCATCCTGGCCCACAGGACGGTCTGGCGTTGGCACTTCTACGCCGGCCTGTTCTGCATCCCCTTCGTCATCATCCTGTCCCTGACAGGAGCGGCCTACCTCTTCAAGCCACAGGTCGAGGCCTTCCTCGACAGCCCCTACGACCACCTGGTCGTGCAGGGCGAACCCAGAAGCCCCGAGGCTCAGGTGAAGGCGGCCCTCGCCGCAGCGCCAGAGGGCTCCAGGCTCCGGTTCTACGAGGTCAGGCGGGAGATGGACGACGCCGCCCGCGTCACCCTTTCGACGCCCGACGGGCCCCTCATCGCCTTCGTGCATCCGGAAGCCAATGTCGTGCTCGGCCTGGAGCGCGAGGCGGAACGGCCGATGGAGGTGATCAAGACGATCCACGGCGAACTCCTGATGGGCGAACAAGGCTCCATCCTTGTCGAGCTCGCGGCCGGATGGGCGGTGGTGATGATCCTCACCGGCCTCGTCCTCTGGTTTCCCAGGGGCGGTCGCGGTCCCGGCGGGATCCTCTGGCCGCGGCTCAGCCTGGGCGGGCGCCTCGCCTGGCGCGACCTGCATGCTGTCACAGGGTTCTGGGTCTCAGGGCTCGCCCTCTTCCTCCTGCTCACCGGCCTGCCCTGGACCACGGTCTGGGGCGACGCCTTCAAGGAGGTGCGCCGGGCGACAGGAACCCTTGCGGCTTCCCAGGAGTGGTCCTCGGGCCGGAAGTCAGAGAAGGTCGACGATCACGCCGCCCACCGCGCCCTTTCCGGCCGCCCTCCAGCTGACGCAGGTCCGACGGTCGCATCGCTGGACCGGATGGCGGCGTCGGTCCGCCTGATGGACCTGCCGCCGCCAGTCCTGATCGCCCCGCCCGCGACGGGCGGCGGCTGGCGAGCCTCGCCGGTCTGGACGGTCCGGTCAGAGACCGCGAACCGGCCTCACAGGGTCGTGCTGACCCTCGACCCCGCCACCGGCGAGGTGACGGGGGCCGAGACCTTCGCTGACAAGCATCCGATCGACCAGGCCATCGGCTACGGGATCGCGGCCCATGAGGGACAACTCTTCGGGCTCGCCAACCAGCTTATGGGCCTGCTTGCGGCGACAGGCCTGGTCTTGCTCTCGGTGAGCGGGATCGTCATGTGGCGGCGGCGCGGACCCTCAGGGGTGCTGGGAACGCCGGAGCGGCTGACCAACGTTAATGCCGCCCGGGGCGTCGGCCTCGCCATTCTGGCGCTGGGCGTCTTCTTGCCCGTCCTGGGGGCGAGCCTCATCCTGGTCGCCCTGGTTGAGTTCCTGGTCCTTCGCCGGATCCCCTCGGTCCGGACCTGGCTGGGCCTGGACCCCGTCAGATGAAGACGGCCACCATCTGGCGGGCGCGGGCGACGAGTTCGCCGGCGTCGTTCCAGAGACCCATGTCCTGTGAGGCGTAGCCGCCATCGGCGGCGTCGATGACGCTGTCCAGGAGCCACCAGCCTGAGGCGCTTTCCGGCGCCGCCGAGGTGAGGTCCAGGGACCAGGTCATGGTGCTGAAGGGGGCGAACTCGGGAAACAGCACCAGGGCCGGCGAGGGAACGGCGTCGGCCAGGGCCACCAGGGCGGGAAGGCCGCCGGGGGTCTCACCGTCGCCGTGCCGGATCCAGACCACGATCCTGGGCTCGGCCCCCGGGGTCATGGGCCGGGCGCCCCCGGCCAGGCGCACATCGAAGTGGTGGGCGAAGCTGGGCTTGCGGTCCGCGGCGAAGAAGGCGGGACAGGCCTCGGGGGCCGGAACGGCGGGCGGCGCGGCGCCTGAGGCGCCGATCCGCGAGTCCCGGCCGGCGCCATAGGTCAGGAGGGCGCGGGCGGCGGGTCCGGCCTCTCCCGTCACCGAGGCCTCGATGACGACGGCGGACTTGCCCTGGCGGACCACCTCGGCCTGCACGACCAGGCGCCCGGAGGCGGGCCCGGCGAGGGCGAATGGGCGTTGCGCAAGGGTGGCAGGCCCGGATGCAGGCGCGCAGCCGCCTCCACGCAGAGGGCGCCGGTGAGCCCGCCGTAGGCCGTACGCCCCTGAAGCCAGTCTCCGGGCAGGTCGATGGCCAGACCCTGCTCGCCGGGAGCCAGGGACTGCATCATCTCGCGAAAGGGGGTTCCGGCGGTGTGGGTCATCTGGAGCTCCTCGCCTCCCGAGTAGCCAAGACGTTCGCCTGGCGCCAGCCCTCACCCCGGGCTGGCGCAGGTCGCCCGCCAGGGGATAGAACAGGGATATGTTCAGTCGCCGTCGCCTGCTCCAGGTCGCCCCCGCCCTGGCCGTCCCCGCCGAGTTCCAGCCTCCGGTCCGGACGCTGCAACGGATCGACCTGGTGGACCCGGCGCGGGGACGGACCATCCCGACCCGGATTCATATGCCGACGTCGGCCGGACCCTGGCCAGTGGTCCTGTTCAGCCACGGCTTCGGGGGGTCCCTCTCGGCCTTCGGGGAGACCGGGAGATACTGGGCGGCCCGGGGGGTCGTGGTGATCCACCCCACCCATACGGACTCGGTCCAGGTCCCTGACCCGATGCTTCCCGCCGAGGACGCCCGGGCAGTGCGCCAGGCCCTGGCCGCCGCGATGGGCGGTCGCCCAGGTGGCCCGCCCCTGACCGAGGTGATGGAACGGCCCGTCTTCCTTCGCAGCCGCCTCGCGGACATCGGGTTCCTGCTCGGGCTGGTGCGCGACCTTGATGACCGCCTTCCCGCCTCGGTGCGCGAGCGTATTGACCCCACACGCATTGGCATGGCCGGTCACTCCTTCGGAGCCTATCTGACTCTGGTCCTGTGCGGCGCAAGGCTATCGCCCGAGCCGCCCCCGCCCTTCCCGTCAGGCTTCCGGGGCGGCCTGGTGATCAGCGGCCAGGGCAGCGGACGCCTGGGACTGCGGCCCGGCGCCTTTGACCGAATGTCATCACCGCTCTTCAGCGTGACCGGAAGCCAGGACTTCGGGGCGGCGGGTGAGACGCCCGCCTGGCGACTGGAGGCCTTTGACCGGGCTCCGCCTGGCCGAAAGTACGCCGCCAAGCTGGACGGCTTCCGCCATGGCGACTTCGACGCCCCGGAGACCGATCCGGTCCTGGGCCGGACCGCCGGCCGCCTCCGCAACCTCCAGTCGGCCTTCTGGCGCGCAAGCCTCGCCGGCGACGCCACAGGCTGGGCCGAACTCGACCGGGCGGCCAGCGCTTCACGCCCTGGCTACCCGATGGAAGTCCGCCGCCGCTGACCAGGCCGGCCTCAGGCCAGAGTGGTCTCGGCGATCTTCTTGGCCGTCGCGTAATCAGCCTTTCCATTGCTGGCGCGGATCGACTGGTCGGTGGCGACGACCCGCTTGGGCGTCTTGTACCCGGCAAGGGACCTGCGAACGTGCGCGCGCAGGGCTTCCTCGTCGAGACTCGCACCCTCGGAGAGACGCACCACGCCGGTGACCGCCTGGCCCCACTTCTCGTCGGGCAGGCCCACCACAAGGGCGTCCTCGACGCTGGGATGGGTCTTGAGGGCCTCCTCGACCTCTTCCGGGAAGACCTTCTCGCCTGCCGTATTGATGCAGGCCGAGCCGCGTCCCAGCAGGGTCAGGGTGCCGTCCGCCTCGACGATGCACCAGTCGCCCGGGATCGAATAACGGACGCCGTTGATCGTCCGGAAGGTCCGGGCGGTCTTCTCGTCGTCCTTGTAGTAGCCGAGGGGATTGGGCGGCCCGATGGCGACCATGCCCGACCTGCCCGAGCCCGGCTCCACCGGTTGGTCGTTCTCATCGAACACCTTGCAGCGCTCGCCCAGCATGAACTTGGCGGTCTGGACCTCGGAGTCCTTGGTCATGATGGAATTGCCCATGCCCAAAGCTTCGGACGACGAGAAGCCATCGCTGAGCATGGCCTGGGGCATGTGCTCCAGCATGCCCTTCTTGACCTCGTGGCTCCACATCACGCCGGAGGAGACGATGGTCAGTATGCTGGACACGTCGTAGCGGCCGGGCGCCGCATTCAGGGCGTTCAGAATGGGCTTGCCGAAGGAGTCGCCGACGATGACCAGGGTCTGGGGCTTGTGGGCGTCGATCGCCGTCAGGAGTTCCTCGGCGTCGAAGTTGGGCTTCTCCAGGGTGATGACGCATCCGCCGGCCATCATGACGCCCATGGAGGTCAACAGGCCCGTCCCGTGCATCAGGGGCGGCGCCGGCAGGATGCGCGAGCCCACCGGCATGCGGCGGGTCGCCTCGGCGAGTTCCTCGAGGGTCTCGGGAACCGGGCCCAGCTTGCGCGCGCCCTGCAGGGTGATCTCCCGCATGTCGTGGTGAGTCCACATGACGCCCTTGGGCATGCCCGTGGTGCCGCCGGTATAGATGAAGAACTGGTCGTCGCCGGACCTGACGATGTCCAGGGGACCGCCATTGCCCTCGTCTCCAAGGGCCTCGAAGCGCTCGGCAAAGGGAGCGACATCGCCGGCTTCACTGACCTCGACCCAGGTCTTCACCTTGGGCAGGCGGGGTCGGATTTCGGCGACGGCGTCCCTGAACTCACTGGCGTAAACCACTGTCTGGGCGTCGGAATTGTCGAAGATGTACCAGACTTCTTCAGGGGTGTAGCGGTAGTTGACGTTGACGTGGGTCAGACGCGCCTTCCAGGCGGCCGCAACGGACAAAAGGTATTCGGGCCGGTTGCGCATGTAGATGGCGATCTTGTCGCCCGGCTGGGCGCCGCGGGCGATCAGGCCTCGGGCCATGTTGTTCGTCATCCGGACGGCGTCGCCCCATTTGATCACCCGCGCGCCATGGATGAAGGCGGGCGCCTCTGGCGACACGTTGGGACCCACGGCGTCGAGAATGTCTCCGAAGTTCCAGCCCATGACTTTTCATCCTCCTCAATCGCCCCGCTCTGGAGGGCTTGTGACAAACGTCCCCCGACCGGCGGGCAAATGCAAGCGCCCGGCGGGAGCGCCGGGTGGAACTCAGGGCCCAGAAGCGAGCGCTGCTTGCCGGAGCGCATTGATCAGGGCGGTTCGTCCATCGCGCAGGTCCGGTCCGCCAGACCTTGGCCAGGCCGAGTTCACGACGATGATGATCCGGTCCTGCCGGAAGGTGGTGATGGACTGACCGAAGATCCCGGTCGCCTGGTAGGCCCCATTGGGCTGCATCCACCAGAAGTAGCCATAGCCGGCCTGGCCGTTCTCGATCTGCTTGCTTGTGGCCTCCCGCGCCCAGCCCGGCGGCAGGACAGGACGGCCATCGATCACCCCGTCGTCGAGGACAAACTGGCCGATCCGGCCGTAGTCCCGCAGGGTCATGGACATGCAGCATCCGCCGCGCTCCAGGCCGCCGGGATCGGTCACCCAGAGGCCGTCGGCCTCCATGCCATAGGGCTTCCAGATCTTCTCCGAGGCGTACTCGGCCAGACCCTTGCCGACCGCCCGGGCGAGCAGGATGCCGACGATGTCCGTCTCTCCGGTGTTGTAGTTGAAGACCGTCCCGGGGGGGTGGGCGCGCGGCAGGGTGCGCATGTAGGCCACCACCGGGTTCAGGCCGGGCTTACCCTCCGCCAGCTTCAGGCCCTCGAGCGGCCCCTTGGCGACGTCCGAGTTGGGGTCGGCATAGTCCTCGCTCCACCGGACGCCGGAGCTCATCATCAGGAGCTGGCGGAGGGAGACCCCATCGTAGGCCGAGCCCTTCAGCTCCGGCAGGATGTCCGTGACGGGGGTCTCAAGGCTCCTGATGCGTCCGTCCTGAATCGCCGCGCCCACGAGGGTGGCGGTCACGGACTTGGCGACGGAAAAGGACGTCCAGCGATCCTTCGGGCTTCGACCGGGCCCATACTTCTCCAGCAGGACCTCGCCATCTTGAAGCACCAGGAGTCCCGAGACTCGGTAGGCCTCCATGTACTGGTCCACCGTCCAGGTGCGGTCGGCATGGATGAAGGAGGGATCGATCTTCCGCGCCGCGAGGGGAAGGGCGTGGACGCGCGCGCCTGAAGCGATCGGGCGGGACTCGTAGACCGTCTCCATGGCCGGGTACCACTGGGCCTGCTGCTCGGGGCTCCAGAACAACAGGTGTGGCGTGTCCGGCTTCAGCGCGACCTGCGCGGTCGCCGGGGCCGTAAACAGCCCCGCCGCCGCAAGGGCGGATGCCAACAGGTGCTTCATGTGTGTCCTCCCCGGCCCGCAGCAGGCGCGAGCCTCTACTCCGCCCGGAAGCCCTCGTAGTCCCGGGCCGCCACCTCATCGATACGGATTTTGTAGCCCTCGCCGATGTACGGCATGAAGACCCGCGGCTTGCCGGGGACGTTTGCGCCCATGTACCAGGAGGCGGCGTCCAGGTAGAGGCTGCCCGCGGCGGCCTCATTGACATGCGCCACCCAGGCCTCCTGCGCGCCCGGGTCGGCCTCCAGGGTCCGGGCCTGGCGGCCATCCGCCCAGCCAATGGCGCCGCTGATCCAGTCGATATGCTGCTCGATGGACGAGATCATGTTCGACAGCACCGAAGGACTGCCGGGCCCGGTCACGGCGAAGAGGTTCGGGAAGCCGGCGATCACCAGTCCCAGATAGGTCTTGGGCCCCTCCGCCCAGGCCTCCCCGAGGGTGCGTCCG
>CANGRP010000102.1 GCA_947456005.1 Caulobacteraceae bacterium | reverse complement strand
TGTCACCAGGAAGCCGCCGAAGATGTTGACGGCGGCGAGGGCTGCGGCGAGGGCTCCGGCGCCCTTGGAGATCATGACGGCGCCGGCGCCCGCGCCAGGCGCGGCCTGGGCCGCCGCCGCGAGAAGGGCGCCCACGATGATCACGGACGAGACCGCGTTGGTCACCGCCATCAGGGGGGTGTGCAGGGCCGGGGTCACGCTCCAGACCACGTAGTAGCCGACAAAGATGGCCAGGACGAAGATGGCCAGCCGGAAGACTGTGGGATCAACGTCCATGGGCGTCTCCGTCAGGACCCGGCGAGGGCCGGGTGCACGATCTTTCCGCCGCTGACGACCAGGGCGGCCTTGAGGATTTCGTCTTCGCGGTCGGGGGCCAGGGCCCCTTCCTTGTCGAGCAGCAGACCCGAGAAGGCCAGAAGGTTGCGGGCGTAGAGGGCCGAGGCGTCGGCGGCGATGCGGCCCGGCAGGTTGGGAATGCCGAGGATCCTCACGCCATTGGAGGTCACGACGACCTCGCCAACCCTGGCGCCCTCCACATTGCCGCCCTGCTCCACCGCGAGGTCGACAATGACCGACCCGGCCTTCATGGCGCCGACCTGTGCGGCCGTGACCAGGCGCGGGGCCGGCCGGCCCGGGATCAGGGCCGTGGTGATGACGATGTCCTGCTTGCCGATATGCCCGGAGATCAGCTCGGCCTGCTTGGCCTGGTACTCCGCACTCATTTCCTTGGCGTAGCCGCCGGCGGTCTGGGCGTTGCGGAATTCCTCGTCCTCGACAGCGATGAACTTGGCGCCGAGGGACTCCACCTGTTCCTTGGTGGCCGGCCGGACGTCGGTGGCGGTGACCACGGCGCCCAGGCGACGGGCCGTCGCGATGGCCTGCAGGCCGGCGACGCCGACCCCCATGACGAAGACCTTGGCCGCCGCGATGGTGCCCGCGGCGGTCATCATCATGGGAAGCGCGCGCCCATAGGCGGTAGAGGCCTCGATGACGGCGCGATAGCCCGCAAGGTTGGCCTGGGAGGACAGGACGTCCATCACCTGCGCCCGGGTGATGCGGGGGATGAACTCCAGGGCGTAGGCCTCGGCCCCGCGGCTGGCGAGGGCTTCCAGGCCCGCACGGTCCTGGTGTGGGTTGAGGGAGGCGGCCACGATGGCGCCGGCCTTGAGGGCGCCCAGGGCCTCGGCCGAGGGCGTGCGGACTCCAAACAGGACGTCCGCGCCGGCGACCGCCTCGGCGGCTGAGGCGCAGATCCGCGCGCCGGCGGCGGCGTAGTCGGCGTCGGAACAGGACGCCGCAAGACCGGCTCCGGCCTGGACAGAGACCTCGAAGCCCGCGGCGATCAGCTTGCGGACGGTTTCCGGCGTGGCGGCGACCCGGGTTTCGCCCGGGTGGGACTCACGGATGACGGCGATCACGGCCATGGTGTGGACCGGCCCTCCCATTGCACGCCCGCCAGGTGGCGGACGGCTCGTCCAAGTCTAGTGGCCCGCGCCGGGCTTGTCGCGGAGGACGAGGATGCCGATCACCGTCACGACCACGGCTGAGATGGCGCCGGGAATGAATCCTGCCGGGGTGCAGAACCAAAGCGTGAAGAGGACAAGCGCGGCGGCGATCGCCAGAGAGCCCCACTTGGTGAGGGCCATGAAGACGGCGTAGGTGGCGGTCTGCTCGCTGATGTCCATCTCGCCGCGGTGATATTCGGAAGCCATTCGGGATTCTCTTGTTTCCGACACAGGATCTGGGGTTGGGGTTACACGGTCCGGCCGCGCCGCTCAAGTCCGGCGCTGCGCCGGGGATCAGGCGCCGGGCCACACCGCCAGGAGCCCGCGCAGGGCGGAGATCAGGGCCAGGGGCTGGTCGATCATGATGTGGTGGGCCGAGTCCGGGATGGCGATCTCCAGGGTGTGCGGCGGCAGGGGAGAGGGCCCGCCCTCCCTCCTGCGGCTGATGATGGCCGAGCGGTCGCCATAGATGTGGACCAGCGGAATGGAGACCTTCGGGGGACCGCCGTCCATCAGGCCGCTCATGACGCTTCGGTCCAGCTTGGCCCACATGTTGGGATCGAAGCGCCAGCTCCAGCCCTCCGCGCCATCCGGACCCGTTACCGTCTTCAGCGACCGCCGGGCGATGTAGTCGGCGATGAACAGGTTGCCGGCGGCCTGGGGCGGCATCAGGCGGAAGCGGGACAGCGCCTCCTCGAGGGTGGCGTAGACCCGCTGGGCGCGGTCGCCCGTGGGAATGTTCCGGGCCTGCTCGGCCATGCGCTCGGCCATGCGCTTGCCCTCGGGGGAGTCCGGCGGCGGGCCGCCGAAGCCGGTGTCCACCAGGACGGCGGCGCGCATGCGCTCGGGATGGCTGGCGGCGGCGAAGAAGACCTGGGATCCACCGAAGGAGTGGCCGATGTAGATCGGCTTGCCGGCGTCATAGAGGCCCGCCGCACGGGCGACGGCCTCGGCGTCGGCGGCGAAGTCCTGGAAGGCGTAGGTCTCGCGCCAGTCGGAATCGCCCATGCCGGCCAGGGACATGGAGGCGACCCTGAAGTCCTGGGCGAGGAAGGGGGCGATGAAGCTCCACCAGTCGGCGTGGGCGGAGTTGCCATGCACCAGAAGCAGGCCGGGCTTGCCGCGCTCGCCCCAGACGAGCATCTCGATCCGGGCGCCGAGGGACTCGACATGGCTGCGCTCGGGCGCCTGGTCGAGGGCGCTCCGGAACCATTCCGGGGAGTCCGGTTCGCGGCCCCGGAAGGGCGCCAGGGGCGCCTGCACCTCCGGCGGCAGGGCGCCGGGCTCGGTATGGATCGGCCGGTCGTCGTAATAGCCGACGGGCGCGCCCTCCTTGATCGCCGGATCGATGGCCATGTCCTACTCCTTCGCCTCCCGGTAGCCCGCCTTGCGGCGGATCGACCGGATCCCCTTGTAGACCCCTGTACCGGTCATGAGCACCCGCTCTCCCGACCAGACCCTTCCCGCGACGGTGAAGATGTCCCCGTCCTCGGCGATGATTTCGCTGGTTCCCTCGACCCAGTCGCCCATCAGCCCCGGACCGACGAAGTCCGTCACCAGCCGGACAGTGACCCAGCCGACTTCGCGCTGGTTGGAGATGACCCTTCCCCAGGCCATGTCGGCGAAGCTCATCAGCATGCCGCCATGGCAGTTGTTCATGCCGTTGGCGTGGTGTGCTGCGACCCGGAAGGCCATGACCTCCAGGTTGGTCTGAGGATCGCGCCGGGAGAAGAAGGGTCCGACCGCGTGGCCAAACCCGTGCCCCCAGACATTGCTGACAAAGCCATCGGGGACGACGGCTGTCTGGCCTTCGGTCAGGTCATCGGACATTGCGCCCGGGTGACTAAAGGACCCCGGGGAAATGGCAAGCGCCTTCCGGCTTGGCGCAGGCGCCGGCGCATGGTTGAACAGGAAATCCACAATCTCGCAGGGGGTGTTCGGCATGTTGAGATCCGGAGTGCTGGTGGTCGGCCTCGCCGCCCTCGCCCTGTCCGCGTGTGCATCGACACCGGGGGCCCCCTGCCCCCGGCCTACCGCCACCGCTAGGCGGGCCGGCGGAGGGGATCAGCTGAGAGGCCGTTGACCCCCTCACCCGGCTTCGCCGGGAGCTCCCCCTCGGGGGAGCAATTGGCTCTGTTCTAATTCCTCCCCATCAGGGGGAGGTGGACCGCGCAGCGGGCCGGAGGGGGTCTGCGGCGCCGCCGTTGACCCCCCTTGGGTACGCAAATGGCGCCCAATTCCTTCCCAAAGGGGGAAGCGGGCGAGGGAAGTCGGGGTCAGCCGACCAGGGCCTCGAGGGCGTCGACCCGGCGCTCAAGCTGGCGCACGCCCGCCGCCCAGAACTCCGTCTCGCGGGGATCGAGGTCGAAGCGGGCCATGGCCTCCACGCAGGTGCGCACGCCGCCTGAGGCGAGCAGGTCCTCATAGAGCGGGACAAAACCCTGCGGGTCCTCCCGCCGCTTCTCCATCAGGGCCCGGACCAGGAGGTCGCCGAAGGCGTAGGCGTAGACGTAGAAGGGCGCGTGCACGAAGTGGCTGATATAGGTCCAGTAGAGCTCATAGCCGGGGTTCAGCCGGACGGCCGGGCCCAGGCTCTCGCCCATCACCTCCAGCCAGAGCCCGCCGATCGCCTCGGCGGACAGCTCGCCGTCGCGGCGGGCGGCGTGGAACCGGGTCTCGAACCGGTGGAAGGCCATCTGCCGCACCACCGTGTTGAGCCCGTCCTCGATCTGGCCGGCGAGGAGGCCCAGCTTCTCCCTCGGTCCGGCCTCGACCAGCAGACGCTCGAAGACCAGGCCCTCGCCGAAGATGGAGGCGGTCTCGGCCAGGGTCAGCGGCGTGTCGGCCAGCAGGGTCCCCAGGGGCGAGCAGAGCCGCTGATGCACGGCGTGGCCCAGCTCGTGGGCCAGGGTCAGGACGTCCCGGCGCTCGCCCATGTAGTTCATGAAGACATAGGGGTGATGCGGGGCGATGACCGGGTGTGAATAGGCGCCCGACTGCTTGCCAGGACGGGGCCGGGCGTCGATCCAGGGCTGCTCGAACAGGTCCCGGGCGCTGTCGGCGAACTTCGGGGCCAGGTCGCGGAAGCTGGCCTCGACCATCCCGCGGGCCTCGGCCCAGGACCAGAGACGGGGTGGGCCCGCATCCAGGGGAGCGTTCCGGTCCCAATGGTCCAGGGCGGTCCGGCCCATCAGCTTCGCCTTGAGCCGGTAATACCTGTGGCTGACCCGCTCGTACCCAGCGGACACCGCAGCCTCGAGGGCCTGGACGGCCTCCGGGTCCACCTCATTGGCCAGGTGCCGGGGCGCCCCGGGGTCCGGATAGCGGCGCCAGCGGTCCTCCACCTGCTTCTCGAAGGCCAGGGTGTTCAGCACCAGGGCCAGGGTCGGCGCCGCCTCGCCCAGGGCCGTGGACAGTCCCCCCGCCACCTGCCGCCGGCGGGCCGGGTCGGCGTCCGACAGGGCGTTCAGCGCCTCGGGCAGGGTCAGTCGGCTGCGACCGGCGCGCACCTTGAGCCGGGCCAGGGTCTCGTCATGCAGGCGGGTCCAGTTGGCGACTGCAGGCCCCCTGTCCACCAGCAGGCGCTCCAGGTCGGCGGTGAGCTCATGCGGGCGGAAGGCCCGCACCCGGCGCAGCCAGGGCCGCCAGCGCGCCGCCGCCGGGACGACGGTCAGCGCGGCGTCGATCTCGGCGTCCTCCAGCTGGTTGATCTCGAGGGTGAAGAACAGGCTCTCGGCGCCGATGGCGGCGGAGCGCGCCCGGATATCGGCCTCGAACCGCGCCCAGTCCGGATCGCTCCGGGCCGTCGAGGCGGCGAGGCTGGCGTAGGATCCCACCCGCCAGAGGGCGTTGGTCGCATCCTCATAGAGCCGGATTCCCCGGTCGAGGTGGCCGCCAAGGGTGGCGGGCTGGGCCCGGGCAGCGACGAGCCGGCCCTTCAGTTCCAGGAGGGCGGTGTTCGCGGCGACGGCGGCGTCGAGGTCGGCGTCCAGGCGAGGGTCTTCCCGGCCGGCGTAAAGATCGTCCAGGCGCCAGACGGGAAGACTTTCAGGAGAGACATGAGCGGTCATGTCCTCCTCCTAGAGCCTGTTCCCGTCAGACGGAACGCCTGAAGGGACACAACGGGCTCCAAGTCCAACATGTGAGATCATGTTTCGATCCGGCATCCGGTATCCACTCCTCGGGACATGATCCTGCCTGAGCGGTCGGACCGCCGCCAGCCCCGGGCTTCACGGCCGTCTCCACGCCGTCACTTGACGAGCAGAGGGGCGCCGGGCGATTTTGGAGGGGGCTGGGGATGGCCGATCACGCCACAGGAGTGTGACCTGAAATGATTATCCGAGCCGCCGCCCTCTCCGCGGTCCTTCTCTCCGTCTCCGCCCTCGCCGCCGAAGCCGCGCCCGCCAGCAAGGCCGAGCCCTCGCGCCCGGCGAATGCGCCCTGCTTCCGGCTCAGCGAATTGGGCGGGCACAAGATCGCCGGCCCAGACACCCTGTATTATTCGGTGCGGCGCAAGGAGGTGTACAAGTTCACCTTCAGCGGGTCCTGCCTTGCGGGGGTGACCAACTCAGATCCGCTGATCCTGGAGCCCCTCGGCGCCTCCAGCCAGATCTGCAAACCCCTGGACCTCAACCTCGGGGTCGCCGGGCCGATCTCGCGCCGCTGCATCATCCGTTCGATCGAACGCCTGACTCCCGAGCAGGTCGAGGCCCTGCCCAAGAAGTTCAAGCCCTGACGCCGGGGCTCAGCGGCCCTGGGGCAGGGGCTCCAGCCCCAGGCAGACCGAGACGCAGCGCCGGGCCAGCTTCTCGCCGGCGTCGATGAACGGGACATCGGTATCGGCCGGGCCCATCACCAGCGGAACCTCCGTGCAGCCGGCGATGACCGCCTCGGCGCCTTCGCGTACGAGCGCGCCCGCCAGGTCCGCCATGCCTTCGCGAACCGCGGGGCCGACATCCCCCGCCTTGATCCGGCTGAGCAGGTCCATGAACCGGGCCTGGTCGTCCCGGGACAGGGTCACCAGACCCATGCCCTGGGCGGCGATGTACTCGTGGTAGAGGCGAACCGCGTCCTTGGTGCCCAGGACCCCAGCGCGACGCGCGCCCGTGTCCCGGGCGGCGCGGGAGGCGGTCTCGATCATGTCCACCAGGGGCAGGCCTGAGGCCCGGCTGATCAGGTCGGCGTGGGCGTGCGCCGTGTTGCAGGCGATGGCCAGGACCTGGGCTCCGGCGCCCTGAAGCCCTCCCGCCATTTCGGCCAGGACCGGGCCAGGCCGGGCGAAGGGATCGTTACGGTCCGGAACCTGCGGGTTGATGTCGACGATCACCCTGATGTGGTCCTGGTCCTTCTGGGCCGGGGTCAGGGCCTGGAGCTTACCCAGGAAGTCGAGGGTGGCGGCGGGGCCCATGCCCCCCAGGACGCCGAGTACGCGGCTCATTCGAGATGCCCCTCCAGGATGGACGTGTATCCGGCCAGGCCCTGGGCCCCGCCAGTGTGAAGGAAGACCACCGTCTCGCCGGCCCACCGGCCGCGGCGGGCATAGTCCACCAGGCCCTTCATGGCCTTGCCTGTATAGACCGGGTCCAGCAGCAGACCCTCGGTGCGGGCCGCCAGGCGCAGGGCCTCGAAGACGCCCTCGTCGGCGACTCCATAGCCCTCGCCCACATAGTCGCAGTCGGCGACGGTCATGTCCCGCCTCACCCGGTCGCCGTGGCCCAGGAGGTCGGCTGTGGCCTCGGCCAGGGCGTGGACATTGGCTTCCTGCCGGGCCTTCGGGGCGCGAACCCCGAAGCCATGGACGGGGATGTCGGCGCCGATCACCGCGAGACCCGCCACCAGGCCGGCGTGGGTGCCGGCGCTGCCGGTGGCGGTGACGATCCGGTCGATCTTCAACCCATGGGCGTCGGCCTGCGCCACCAGCTCGCGGGCGCACTCGGCATAGCCCAGGGCGCCCACCGCGTTCGAGCCGCCGCCGGGAATGACGTAGGGCCGGCCGCCCCGCGCGCGGACCTCGTCGGCCACGACCTCCAGGGCGGCGTTCATGTCGCTGCCCGCCGGGACCCGCCGCAAACGGCCGCCGAGCAGGCGGTCGAGGAGGACATTGCCGGACAGGTTGTAGTCCTCGGCCTCGGTGGCGACCCGGGTCTCCAGGATGATCTCGCAGGCGAGGCCAAACCGGGCCGCCGCCGCCGCGGTCTGGCGGACATGGTTGGACTGGACCGCCCCCTGGGTGACCAGGGTGTCGGCGCCGGCCTCCAGCGCCTCGCCCAGCAGGAACTCCAGCTTGCGGGTCTTGTTGCCGCCGCCGGCCAGGCCCGTGCAGTCGTCGCGCTTGACCCAGAGGGTCGGCCCGCCCAGGGCCTGGCTGAGCCGCGGCATGGGCTCCAGGGGGGTCGGCAGGTGGGCGAAGCGGGCGCGGGGGAAGCGGGCCAGGTGCATTCAGGTCTCCTCGCCCCGCCCCTTACACCGGCCAGACCCGTTCCGCACACCCCGGAGGCGTGCAAGACGGCGTATTCCCCCCGGGGCGCCCCGGCCCTAGATAGACCTCATGTCCACACCCGCACCCCCGCTTCCCCTCCGCATCCGGGGCCTCGCCAAGACGGTGCCAGGGGGCCGGGTGCTGTTCGAGGACCTGGACCTGGACCTCCGCGCCGGCGAGGTGGTCGCCGTGACAGGAGAATCCGGCGCCGGCAAGTCCACCCTCCTCAACCTCGCCGCCGGCCTCGATTCCGCGGACCGGGGCGAGATCGAGATCGCGGGACAGGCCCTCTCGGCCCTGGACGAGGCCGGGCGGACCCGACTGAGGCGCGACCGGCTGGGCTTTGTCTTCCAAGCCTTCCATATCCTGCCCCACCTCACCCTGGCCCAGAATACGGCCCTGCCCCTGGTGCTGGCGGGACAGACCAGCGGCCCGGCCCTGGCCCGGGCGGCGGACCTTCTGGCGGCCGTCGGCCTCGGCGGGCGCGAGGCTGACTACCCGGCCCAGCTGTCGGGCGGAGAGCTCCAGCGTTGCGCCATCGCCCGGGCCCTGGTGCACGGGCCGGCCCTGATCCTCGCCGACGAGCCGACCGGCAACCTGGACCCGGAGACGGCCGACCGAAGCCTCGGCCTCCTGCTGGACGCCGCCCGGTCCCGGGGGGCGGCGGTGCTGCTGGTGACCCACTCGGCCCGGGCGGCCGAG
>CANGRP010000101.1 GCA_947456005.1 Caulobacteraceae bacterium | reverse complement strand
CATGAAGCGTGCGGGCTGGGACATTCCCGCGCCGCCCGCATCGATGTTCGCCTGGGCGCCCCTTCCGGAGTCCTTCCGCGAAGCGGGGTCGATGCTGTTCTCCAAGCTGCTGATCGAGGAGGCCGGCGTCGCCGTCGCCCCTGGCGTGGCTTTCGGGGAGTACGGCGAGGGCTATGTTCGTATCGGTCTGGTCGAGAACGAGAACCGAATCCGGCAGGCCGCCCGAAACGTCCGTCGGTTCCTGGCCAACGCCGACGAGATCCTCGGACGGGCTCACAACACGGGAACGGGTCAATGAGCACAACCGGGAACCACAGGACCTGGCGCATCGGGGTCGCCGGGCTGGGAACGGTCGGGTCGGGCCTCCTCGGCTTCCTCTCAGAGCGACCCGACTACGCACTGGAGGGCGGGCGGGTCGTTGTCACAGGCGTTTCGGCGCGATCCCGGTCGCGTTCTCGCCCGGTGGACATTTCCCGGCTGCCCTGGTTTGACGATCCGGTCGCCCTGGCCCAGTCGCCAGACATCGACATCTTCGTCGAACTGGTCGGCGGATCCGACGGCCCTGCCAAGGCTGCGGTGGAGGCGGCCCTCGAAGCGGGCAAGGCCGTGGTCACGGCGAACAAGGCCCTTATCGCAGAACACGGCGCCGAACTCGCAGCCCTAGCGGAGAGCCGTGGGGTTCCCCTGCTGTTCGAGGCCGCTGTCATGGGTGGGGTCCCGGCGGTCAAGATTGTACGTGAGGCGCTGGTCGGGGAAGACATCCGCAGCCTCTCCGGGATCCTCAATGGCACCTGCAACTATATCCTGACGGAAATGGAGACTTCGGGCTCTGCCTTCGCCGACGTCCTGGCCGAGGCCCAGCGACTGGGCTATGCCGAGGCGGATCCAACCATGGACGTCGGCGGCTTCGACGCGGCGCATAAGATCACCATCCTGGCGGCCCTGGCCTTCGGTGGATCGCCGAATTTCGCTGCGGCGGAAATCCACGGCATCACCGGCGTGGATCTGCTCGACATCCGCCTGGCGGGTGATCTCGGCTATCGGGTCAAGCTCATCGCCTCGGCTGAAAGGGCGGGCACAGGCGCGCGGGTCCGGGTCCGGCCCTTCCTTGTCCGCAAGACCCATCCGATCGCCCAGGCCGATGGCGCGCTGAACGCCCTGTTCATCGAGGGAAGCCGGATCGGCCGAATCTTCCTTCAGGGGCCGGGCGCCGGCGCCGGTCCCACAGCGGCTGCGGTGGCGGCCGACATCGCCGACGTCATGTCTGGCGCGCGCCGACCCGTCTTCCAGGCGCCTGCTGAGACCCTAAGCCCCTGCGCACCCTCCGAAGACCTGGCCGCCAAGGGCCGAGGCTACATCCGGGTCATGGTCCGCGACGAGCCCGGAGTTCTCGCCGCCGTGTCCGAGGAGCTTGCGGATGCGGGCGTTTCGATCGAGAGCTTTCTCCAGAAGCCTCCGGGCGAGGCAGCTGGTGTTCCCATCGTCATGACGACGCACACAGTGGCCGAGTCCGTCCTCGACGCGGCGGTGGCCCGGATCGCCCGGCTTCCGGCGGTCCTGGAGCCACCGCGGCTTCTGCACATCGCAGGCATCTGAGAATCGTCGATAATCCCGGCCCAAGCGCCGTCCGGAGACCCTTCATGAGCACCGAGAATCTGGACAGCGGCCTTGTCCTTGACGCTGTCCGCGTCACCGAAATCGCCGCGATCGCAGCGTCTACCCTGGTCGGCCGTGGGGATGAGAAGGCGGCGGACCAGGCCGCTGTCGACGCCATGCGTACGGCGCTCAACGGTCTGGCCATCGACGGCGAAATCGTGATTGGAGAGGGCGAGCGGGACGAGGCGCCCATGCTCTACATCGGCGAGAAGGTCGGCCGCGGAGGCGCGGCGATCGATATCGCCCTGGACCCCCTTGAGGGCACCACCCTGACGGCAAAGGCGATGGCCAACGCCCTCGCGGTGATGGCCTGGGCCCCCAAGGGCACCCTGCTCAATGCGCCCGACACCTACATGGACAAGATCGCTTGTGGTCCTGGTTACCCCTCCGGTGTGATCGACCTTGACCGCTCTCCTGCGGATAATGTTCGGGCCCTTGCGGCGGCGAAGGGCGTCGCACCGGAGGCGATAACGGTCTGCGTCCTGGACCGGCCCCGACACGCCGAGGTCATCGCCTCCATCCGGTCTGTGGGGGCTCGGGTCAACCTGATCACCGACGGCGACGTCGCCGGCGTCATTCACACTGCCGATCCCGCCACCGGCATCGACCTTTATGTCGGCCAGGGCGGGGCGCCGGAGGGCGTGCTCGCCTGCGCGGCCCTCAAGTGCGTCGGCGGTCAGTTCCAGGGGCGCCTGGTCTTCCGGAACGTCGATGAGAAGGAGCGTGCCCGCCGGGTCGGGATCACCGACCTCGACAAGAAGTACGATCTCCATGAGATGGTCCGGGCGGACGCCATCTTCGCGGCCACGGGGGTGACCAAGGGCGCCCTCCTGGACGGCATCCGGCGTGAGGGCGGGTACATCATCACCCACAGCCTGGTGATGAATTCCTCCACGGGCGATGTCCGCGAAGTGCGGATGCGGCGTCCGGCCTGATCCCGTGGCTGCAGGGGAGAGTCCGTTTCTCGGGGTTGGCCGCTCCCTGACAGGGCGCACCTGGGCAGCCCGGCCGGCGGAGGCCGAGCTGGTCCGCCGGCACCAGAGCGCACTGGGCCTCAGCGAGCCCCTTGCCCGCGCCCTGGCCTCAAGGGGAGTGGGGCCGGATGAGGGTGAGATCTACCTCAACCCGACCCTGAAGGCCCAGTTTCCGAACCCTTCATCCTTCCGGGACATGGACCGGGCGGCGGAGGTCCTGGTCGATGCGCTCGTGAGGGAGCGCTCGATGGTGGTCTTCGCGGACTACGACGTCGATGGCGCCGCCAGCGCCGCCCAGCTCGTGCGCTGGATGCGCGCCATGGGCCGGGAGGTCCCGGTCTACATTCCTGACCGCGTCACCGAAGGCTACGGACCCAGCCCGGCCATCTTCAGGTCGCTGAAGGAGAAGGGCGCCGACCTGGTCGTCACCCTCGACTGCGGGGCGGCGGCCGTGGATGCCCTGGCGGCGGCGCGGGAGATCGGCCTCGACGTGGTGGTGATTGACCACCACCTGATGCGGCCAGGCCAGGTTCCTCCGGCCCTGGCCCTGGTCAATCCAAACCGGCCCGACGACAATTCAGGCCAGGGGATGCTGGCGGCTGCGGGCGTAGCCTTCGTCCTTCTCGCCGCCCTCAACCGGGAGGCCCGACAGCAAGGTCTCTTCAAGGACCGCCAGGAGCCCGACCTGCGGCAGTGGCTCGACCTCGCCGCCCTGGGCGCCGTGTGCGACGTCACCGCCCTGACCGGCTTCAACCGCGCCCTGACGGCGCAGGGGCTGAAGGTGATGTCGCGCTGGGCCAATCCCGGCCTGAAGGCGCTGGCGGACATCGGCAAGGTCAGCGGGACAGCCACGACCTTTCATGCCGGTTTCATCCTGGGGCCACGGATCAACGCCGGTGGGCGCATCGGCCGTTCCGATCTGGGTGCGCGCCTGCTGGCGACGGACGATCCCGCCGAGGCTGCCCTCCTGGCCGCCCAGTTGGATGAGCTGAACGGCCAGCGCAAGGCGGTGGAACAGGCGGTTCTCGACGAGGCCGTGGCGATCCTCGAGGCTGACCGAAGCCTCGAGGCGGCGCCGGTCATCGTGGTCTCCGCCCCGGGATGGCCGCCCGGGGTCATCGGCATCGTCGCCGGCCGACTGCGAGAACGTTACCGACGCCCTGCAGTCGTGATTGGCGTGGACACAGGGGCGGGGGTAGGCAAGGGATCGGGGCGGTCCCAGCCCGGCGTCAACCTTGGTGCGGCGGTGCAGGCCGCCTTCGAGGCGGGAATCCTGCTCTCCGGGGGCGGACACGCGATGGCCGCGGGCCTCTCGATCCGCCCGGACCGGATCACGGATCTCGCCGACTTTCTCGCCGCCCGGTTGGGGGAGGACCAGGCCCGCGCCGCGGAGGCCGACGCCCTGGAGGTAGACGCCCTCATCACTCCCCGGGGAACGGACCGCGCCCTTCTGGACGCCTTCGCCCAGCTGGCGCCTTTCGGCCCTGGCAACCCGGAGCCTGTCTTCGCCGCCGCCTCCGTGCGCATCGAACGTCCGATTCCCATGCGCGGGGGCCATGTCCGGGTGACCCTTTCGGACTCCGCTGGAGGACGTCTCAAGGCGGTGGCCTGGAGGGCGGAGGACACGCCCCTCGGCCAGGCCCTGCTGGCGGGCGGGGTCCTTCACGTCGCTGGTCGCCTGCGGCCCGATGACTGGCAGGGAAAGGCTTCGGTCGAACTTGAGATCGAAGACGCGGCCGACCCGAGGCAGGCCACAGCGCCATGAGGCGCAGAGCCCCGGGAAAACCGGGAGGGGTGTCTTGCACGGCCCCGGGAAGGCGGATATAGACGCCGCTCTCGCGTCCGCGGTCCCTTCGTCTATCGGTTAGGACGCCAGGTTTTCAACCTGGAGAGAGGGGTTCGACTCCCCTAGGGACTGCCACGCGAGGTTGAATTTTCCTCTCTTTTCGCCAGTTCCTGATCCGGGCCTCACCCTGGGTCCCATGGCGTTCTTAGGGTCCCCGGGGCGCGGGTTACGCCGGGCGCCATCGGCCAGGTCTTGAACGCCCTGAGCGGGGGTTCCAAGGCGCAGGCCTGAAAGCTTGCCTCATTCGGCGAAGTGTGGACATCCTCTTCCCAATCGTGCGGGAAAAACCGCGATCAGGGAGGGAATGAAGCCATGTCACGACGCCTTTATCTCTATGCCAGCTCGGCGCTGGCGATCACCGTGGGCCTCGGTCTCACTACCCCAGCCGCAGCTCAGGGGTCAGCCGGCGCAAGCAGCAACCAGGTCGAGGAACTGGTGATCACCGGGTCGCTGATCCGCGGAACCCCGGAAGACGCCGCCCTTCCGGTGGACGTGATCACCAATGAGGCGCTGCAGGAACAGGGCAGTCCTTCGCTGGTCGACCTGGTGCGGACCATCCCGTCCGTCTCGGGCGGCAATATCGGAGAGTCAAATCGCTTCCTTGGGGGCCAGGCCGCGGGCGTCGCCACCATCAACCTCCGGGGTCTCGGTCTGACCCGGACCCTCTCGCTCATGAACGGGGAGCGCCTCTCGACCATCACCGCCGCCGGCGGCCAGGAATTCGTCAACATCAACGTGGTCCCGACCATCGCGGTAGGCCAGGTCGAGGTCCTGCGCGACGGCGCTGCGGCCACCTACGGTTCCGATGCCGTGGCCGGCGTGGTGAACTTCATCACCCGCAAGGATCTGGATGGCTTTGAGGTCAATGGAAAGTACGCCCTGATCGACGGCTCGGATGGAGACTACGAAACCTCTGCGGCCTGGGGCCGGAAGTTCGACAACGGGAACATGCTGCTGGCGGCCTCCTATCGCCATCGGAGCGAACTCAACGGCGTTGACCTGCCCTGGACCCTGCCGAACGCCGTTTTCCCCGACACTCTCAACATCAGCGGGATCTCGGGAGCCAGCAATCCCGGTGGCTACAACGCCATCCTTGGCACTCCGGTGATCGGGCCCAATGGAGGGTTCGTTCAGGATCCGACCCGTCCAGGCATTCCCCTGGGAGCGACCCTGTCCCCCACCTTCTCTGACGCAGGCTGCACCCAGCTGGGCGGTTTATCCTTCGTCCCGAACGGGCAGTGCTTCTATCCCTTCACCTATCACGACACCCGAGTAGCGAACGAGGATCATTACCAGCTCTACGGTGAAGCCAACCTCGATCTCAGCGACAACCTGAGGTTCCACGGCGAGGTCCTCTGGTCGCGCACGGTCGTTCCGGAAGATCGGGTTTCCGCCTCTCAGGGGACTGTGCAGTTTCCGACCCCGGTGGAGGCCAGCGGCGCGTCACCCGGCGGGGGCACATCGCTGATGCCGGCGGCGCCCGGCGCCATCCAGTCGCGCTACTATGTGCCCGCGAGCAACCCCGGCCTTCAGGCTCTGTTCAATCCGTGTCCTACCGCGACCCAGCCGCAGATCACGGCGGCGATCTGTGCAGCCGCACTGGTTAACGGCGTCACCATGAACCAGACGCAGTGGCGTCCGGCGGCTATGGGCGGCAACCCTCTGAATGGTTTCGACGCCGACCTGCAGAGCAACCAGATCACGTCCTTCCGGATTGTCGGCGGATTTATCGGGGAACTTGAGAATGGTTGGGAGTGGCGGACATCACTCAACTACATGCGCGCCGAGCAGGTCAACAAGACCCCGGACCGGTATGTGAACCGCATCCAGCTCGCACTGCGTGGACTGGGCGGGCCGGGTTGCAACCCGTCGACCGGGACACCCGGCGCCGGGTCGTGCCAGTACCTGAATCCCTTCGCCAACTCGATCCAGAAGTCTAGCATCAACGGCGCGAATTATGGCCAGGCCACCGGGTTGAAGCAGGGGCCGGCGATCGACGCAGCGCTCTGGAGATGGATCCAGGACGACGCCGTCAACACCACCACCCAGCAGCTGGCGACCGCCCAGGCCCAGCTTGCCGGCGATCTCGGTGATTTCAAGCTTTGGACGGATGAACCGATCAGCTGGGCGGTGGGAACCCAATGGCGTTTTAACGACCGCACCATAGCGCTCTCATCCAACTTCGATGGCGCAGCAACCCCCTGCGTCGACAGCCAGCCCTATGGTGATGGCCTGCCGACCTGCGCCGTCCCCGGTGGTGGTCCGTTCACCTTCATCGGCTCAGGCACGGAGAGCGATGTCGACCGGCAAGTCTTCTCCTTCTTCGGGGAACTTCAGGTGCCTGTCCTCGACACGGTGACGGCGAGCCTGGCCATTCGGAATGAACGCTACGGCGGCAATGTCGGGGACACGACCAATCCGCGGGCGTCTATCCGTTGGCAAGTCACGCCCTGGATGGCCGTGCGCGGTTCGGCGGGCACCACGTTCCGGGCGCCTCCCGTCGCGGCGCTAGATCCTGGATTCGGCTTCATCCAGGCCCAGTTCTCAAACCCGGTCAGCGGGGCTCCGCTCTATCGGCCTGTGCAGACCTTCGGGAATCCCAATCTGGAACCCGAGACCGCCAACACGTTCAACATCGGCTTCCTCTTTGAGGCGGGCGCCTTCCAGGGGCAGATCGACTTCTTCAGCTTCGCCTTCAAGAAGGAGATCACGACAGAGACCCCCGCCCGGATCTACGGGACCATGTTCCCGGGCGCGAACCCGGCGACTTGGCAGTGCGGAAGCGCGGCGCTCATCGACAGGTTCCGGTTCGGCACCGAGACCGTGAATACGACGCTCTACGGCGGTCAGGCGGTTCCCACCTGCCACCCGAACAACTTCCTCTCGGTTCGCAACAATGTGATCAACGGTCCGGACACCGATATCACTGGCATCGACCTGAATGGTTCCTACTCCTGGTCGAACGTCTTCAACGGCGACCTGACGCTAGGCGGCGACGCCAGCGTGCTCAGCGACTACAAGCGTGGAGCCGCCCTGCTGTTGGGAACCAACTTCGTGTTCGACCCGGCGCTGAACCGGGCGGGCAAGTCAGAGCTGTTGTCGGCCTTCTATTCGTACCCGCGGCTTCGCGGCAACCTCTTCGCGAACTGGGAGATCGGCGACCATAACCTGCGCTGGACCACCCGGTACTGGAAGGGCACCGATGATGTGAACGCGGTGGTGGCGGGGCGACGCCTCCAGCGCGACGACCGCTGGGTTCACGATTTCACCTACCGGATGACCTTCCAGGAAAAGTGGACCGCAACCCTGTCCGTCAGGAACGTGTTCGACGACCAGCCGCCCTTCTACAAGAGCCAGTACAACTACGACTACATGACCCAGAACCCCCTGGGCCGTGTGTTCGAGTTCGGAATGCAGGCCAAGTTCTGATCCGCCGTTGCAGTCTGCGCCCCATCCTACGGGTTGGGGCGCAGAGTCGCTCCGGTCTTCGCCTGGCCTCATCCGGCGTGGGAGGATGGATACCCTCGGTTGTTTTATGGATCGGCGGAAGTTCGTCTTAAATTCGACCATTGACGCGGGGTAACAGACAAGAAAAGACTTTCGTCTGCGGGGTTTCTTTCAGGAACCCAGGCAAGTCGGACGAGAGGGGGCCATGTCCGGTTACGGTTTTGATGACAGTCAGGAAGATTCGGTCCGGATCAGCGGGCGCGTAAAGTGGTTCGATGAGGGCAAGGGCTACGGCTTCATTGTCCCTGACCAGCCTGAACTTACGGACCGCAAGGATGTCCTGATCCACGTGACTTCCCTCCGCGGCGTGGGGCGCGAGGTTGCGCCTGAGGGGGCTTCCTTGTCCTGTTCGGTGGTGCGCCGCCCCAAGGGCTGGCAGGTCTCGGAGATTCACGATTTCGACGACAGCACCGCCCAACCCGCCCAGGAGCGCCGCTTCGACCGGGACGGCGGTTTCCGGCGAGAGCGTGACGGGGGGGGCTATGGCGGCTCCCGGGACCGGGAGGGTTATGACCGCGGCGGCAGGGGCGGATTCCAGCCTCGCTCCAACGGCGGCGGCCGGGCGCCGGTCGCCGAAGGCCCCTTCGAGCGCGCCAAGGTGAAGTGGTTCAACCGGACCAAGGGCTACGGCTTTGTCGTGCGCGAGCAGGAACCCGGGGATATCTTTGTCCACATCGAGACCTTGCGCCGCGCCGGTGTCGAGGATCTGCAGCCGGGCGAGGACCTGATGGTCCGCTTCGGGAACGGCCGCAAGGGACTGGTGGTGGCCGAGGTCCAGCTGATCTGACT
>CANGRP010000100.1 GCA_947456005.1 Caulobacteraceae bacterium | reverse complement strand
GCGGTTGCGGGTCACGGGCGTCGGGACGCACAGGATGACGGCGTCAGCCTCGGACAGGCGGGAGAAGTCGGTGGTGGCCGAGAACCGGCCGGAGTCCAGGGCTGAGCGCAGGGCGGTGGGATCAAGATAGTTGATCACCTGGCGGCCGGCGCTGATGGCCTCCACCCGGGCGGGATTGATGTCGAAGCCCAGGACCGGGAAGCCGGCCTCCACGGCGGCCAGGGCCAGGGGCAGGCCGACATAGCCCAGGCCGATGACCCCGACCACGGCCCGCCGGGAGCGGATGGCGGCCATCAGGGCGTCCCTGTGGACGAGGTCGGTCATGGGCGGTCTCCCTTGCCGGGCTCAGGCGAGATCATCGATCTCGGCGTCGGACAGGTCGCCGGGGACGACGGTGACGGGAAGGTTGCGTCCGCCCCAGCGGACCCCCTCCCGGGCGATGGAATTGACCAGGGGACCCGGGCCCCGGCCTCCGGTGGCGGCGGCCAGGACGAGGATCTTGATGTCCCGGTCCGCGCTGATCACCCGGCGCAGGGCCTCCCGGGTGTCGTCGGCGCGGATCAGCAGGACCTCCGGGTCATGGCCGGTCTCCGCCCGGACAAGGGGCGCAAAAGCCTGAACCTCCTCGGCGGCCTCGGCGCGGGCCTGGCGCTCGATCTCGTCGCGGACGCCCGACCAGTGCTCGAAGACGACGGGGGCGATGACCCGGAGGATCGCCACCGTCCCATCGGTCGACCGCGCCCGCCGGCAGGCGAAGCGCAGGGCGGCGGCGAACTCGACGCTGCCGTCGGCGATCACCAGGAACTTGCGGGGAGAGGCCGCCTGAAGGGTCATGGCGCCAGCGTGACCTGCCGCCGGGGCGGAGACAAGGCCCCTCAGCCCGCCCAGTAGCCGACCGCGGCCTTGACCTCGGCCAGGACCGGAGCGCCGACCTGGCGCGCCCGTTCGGCGCCGTCGGACAGGATGCGGTCGATCTCGGCGGGGTCGGACAGGAACCGGCGCATGGCCTCGCCCACCGGGCCCAGCTTCGCCACCGCCAGGTCCGCGAGCCGGGGCTTGAACACCCCGAAGCCCTGGCCCGCATACTCGGCGAGCACATCGGCCGAGGTCCGGCCATCAAGGGCGGCGTAGATGGCCACCAGGTTCAGGGCCTCGGGCCGGCCGGCCAGTTCGTCCGGGGTCTCCGGCAGGGGCGCAGGATCGGTCCGGGCCTTGCGGATCTTCTGGGCGATGGCGTCGGCGTCGTCGGTCAGGTTGATGCGCGAGTACTCCGAGGGGTCGGACTTGGACATCTTGGCCGCGCCGTCGCGCAGGGACATGACCCGGGCGCCCGGCCCCTCCACCACCGCCTCGGGCAGGGGGAAGAAGCCGGGGACGCCGAAGTCGTGGTTGAACTTGGCGGCGATGTCGCGGGTCAGCTCCAGGTGCTGGCGCTGGTCCTCGCCGACCGGCACGTGGGTGGCCCGGTAGAGCAGGATGTCGGCGGCCTGGAGCACCGGATAGGTGTAGAGGCCGACGCTCTCGCGCTCCTTGTGCTTGCCCGCCTTGTCCTTGAACTGGGTCATGCGGTCGAGCCAGCCGAGGCGGGCGACGCAGTTGAACACCCAGGCGAGCTCGGCGTGGGCCGGCACGGCGGACTGCGGGAAGATGGTGGCCACCTTGGGGTCGAGGCCCGAGGCCAGGTAGGCGGCGGCGATCTCGCGCACCTGGTCCTTCAGCCGCTTCGGATCCTGCCACTGGGTGATGGCGTGCAGGTCGGCGACGAAGATAAAGGTCTCCATCTCGTGCTGCAGCCGGGTGAACTTCACCAGGGCGCCGAGATAGTTGCCCAGGTGCAGGGCGCCGGTCGGCTGGACGCCGGACAGGACGCGGGCGGGGCCAGCATAGGCGGGGGGAGGCGTGTCGGTCATGGAGGCGCGGGGCTCCGGAAGGGCGGCGGACGAAAGGGCGGCGGCGTCAGCCGCGGCGCCATCGCGAAGTCTGAGCGGGCTTCCGGATCATGGCCGGCGAATAGCGCCGAACCCGCCTCAGGACAAGTCCGCCTCAGGAGTCGGGGCCTGGCCGGCAGGCCGCCGGAGGGCGGCGCGGACCTCCGCCAGGCTCATGCCGCCGAACAGAAGGAGCAGGCCGGCATAGGCGCCGGCGCCCCCCAGGCAGACGGCGAGCACGGTCAGCTCCTTGGCCCCCAGACCGATCAGGGAGACGCCCGCAAGGGGCGCCTCCAGCACCGACCGGAAGTGAGCAGCCAGGGCCAGGAGGACGCCCATGGCGAGGCTGGCCGCGACGATCCGGGCGATCCTGCTCCAGGCGGCGGCCGAGGGGGCGTAGGCCTTCCGGCGATGGAGGGTGAAGGCCATCTGCGCCACCGTGATCCAGGTGGCGATGCTGGTGGCGGCGGCGAGGCCGGTGAAGCCGATGATGTGGAAGAGGGCGACGCCGAGGGCGATGTTCACGGCCACGGACACCAGGGAGAAGACCATGGGGGTGCGGGTGTCCTGGCGGGCGAAGAAGGCGGGCTGGAGGATCTTGACCAGGACGAAGGCGGGCAGGCCCCAGCCGTACTGCAGCAGGATCAGGCCGGCGGCCCGGGCGTCCGCCTCCAGGAACTGGCCGCGGGTGAAGAGACCGTCCACCAGGTAGACCGGCATGGCGACAAGGGCGGCGGCGGCGGGCAGGCAGAGGGCGAGGCCGAAGACAAGGGCCTGGTCCATGACCGCCTGGCCCTCGGGGCCGTCTTCCTTGGCGAAGGCCCTTGAGAGCTGGGGCAGGAGGGCCAACCCTATGGCGGTGCCGACCAGGGACAGGGGCAGCTGGTAGAACCGGTCGGCGACGCTCATCCACACCCGCAGGCCCGCGACATGGGAGGCGAGCATGGTGGAGATGAAGATGTTCACCTGGACGGCGCTGGAGGCCACTGCGCCCGGAATGGTCAGCCGGATCAACCGGCGGACCTCGGGGGTGAGCTGCGGCAGGACCAGGCGGATCCGGGCCCCGGCGCGGCGGACCCCCCACCAGCACAGGCCCGCCTGGGCGATCCCGGAGGCGAGGGTCGCCCAGGAGGCGGCGTAGGCGGCGTCCACAGGATCGGTCTGGGGCAGGACGGCGGCCAGGACGCCGATATTCAGGACGACCGGATAGATCCCGTAGACGATGAACCGACCCCGGGCGGTGAGGACGCCGGCGAGCAGGGCGGCGATCACCATGCAGGGCAGGTAGGGCATGGTGACCTGGGTCAGGATGACCGCAAGGCGGAACTTGGCCGGGTCGTCGATATACCCCGGGGAATAGACCAGCATGATCCAGGGCATGGCCAGCTGGGCGAGGATCGTCAGGAAGACGGTGGCGACCGCCATCACCGCCAGGGCGTCGGAGGCCAGCTTGTCGGCCTCCGGCGAGCCGTCTGCGGCGAGCTTGCGCGAGTAGGCTGGCACGAAGGCGGCGGCGAAGGCGCCCTCGGCGAAAACCCGGCGAAACAGGTTGGAGAAGGCCTGGGCGGTGAAGAAGGCGTCCGCCGCTATGGTCTGGCTGGCGCCCATCCGCGCGGTGATGACGAGGTCCCGGGCCAGGCCGAGGAAGCGGCTGAGGAGGGTCAGGCCGGAAAAGACCATCGAGGCGCGGATCAGTCCGCCGCCGGCCTTCGGCCCGGCGGACGGCGGCTCACCCTGCGGGGGCGACGGGACGGATGCGGCGCTCACAGAACCTGAATGCGCTCCGCCGCGGCGGCAGGTCAAGCGGGGGGATCAGCGGGCGATGCTGGCCCTGGCCTTCTGCAGGTGGGCGCGGCTGCGGGGGTTGGGCTGGGCGTCAACGGCCTCCAGCGCTGAGAGGAGGTCGGCGCGCAGGCCGGCGGCCCGCGCGGGGTCCTCGAGCTTCCGGCCCCGGTCGTCGACAACGTAGAAGGCGTCGACCGCCCGCTCGCCATAGCCGTCGATATGGGCCGAGACGATGGACAGGCCGGCGTCGGCGATGACCTCGGCCAGGGCGGACAGGAGGCCCGGCCGGTCGCGGCCGCTGGCCTCGATCACGGTGGCCGCCTCCGAGGCGTCGTTGTCGAGCACGACGGTGGGGGTGATGGCGAAGGCCGCGGCCCGGCCGAGCTCGGCGGGCGGGCGGCCGTCCCGCTTCAGGGGCTCGCCCCGGCCGGCGGACTCCAGCAGGGACATGAGCCGGTCCAGGGCCCGGGGATTGTCGGCGCCGAAGGCGGCCCCGGAGACATCCTGCACGAAGAAGACGTCGAGGGCCTCGCCCCGGCGGGAGGTGTGCACCCGGGCGCCCATGACGTTGGCGCCGGCCAGGTTGAGGGCGGCGGCGAGGTCGGCGAAGAGGCGGGGCCGGTCGGTGGCCGAGACCGAGACCTCCGCGGCGTTCATGTCGGTCCGGATCCGGCAGGCGGTGGCCGCCCCGGTCCCGGCCGCCCGGAGGACGAGGTCCCCGTGGGCGCGGACCTCCTCGTCCGTGAAGGCGGTGAAGTAGGCGTCCTCCATGGACTGGGCCCATCCGGCGAGCATGGGGCTGGACTCGGCCAGGCGCATGCGCGCGTCGTAGGCGGCGTTCTCGTGGTAGCGGCGGATGGCGGCGGCGTCATCGGCTCCGCGCCCGCCCCGGAACAGGGCCTCGGTGGCCCGGTAGAGTTCACGCAGGAGCTGGCCCTTCCAGCCGTTCCAGACCCCGGGGCCGACGGCGCGGATGTCCGCCACGGTCAGGACGAGGAGCAGTCTCAGCCGCTCAGGCGTCTCGACGATGCGGGCGAAGTCGACCACGGTCCGCGGGTCGGAGATGTCGCGTTTCTGGGCGTAGTCGCTCATCACCAGGTGGTGCTCCACCAGCCAGGCGACCAGCTCGATCCGCTTGCGGGTCTGGCCGAGGCGCTCGCAGACCTGCCGGGCCGCCCGCGCGCCGGCCTTCTCCTGGCCCCCGGCGCCGCCCTTGCCGGTGTCGTGCAGCAGCATGGCCAGGAACAGGGCTTCGCGGTCGCTGATCAGGGGCATGATGGCGGTGGCCAGCGGATGGTCGGCGACATAGCGGCCGTCCGCAATGCCGGCGATGACCCCCACCGCCCGCAGGGTGTGCTCGTCCACCGTGTAGGAGTGATACATGTTGAACTGCATCTTGGCGACGATGCGGCTCCACTCGGGAAGGTAGCGTCCGAGGACATCAGCCTCGTTCATCAGGGTCAGGGCCCGTTGCGGGTCGCGGCCGCGGGCGAGGATGTCCAGGAGGACCGCGGCGGCCTCGGGATCGCGGCGCACCCGGGGTCCGATCTCCGCCGCGTGCCGGGAGGCGGCGGTGAAGGCGTCGGGGTGCAGGTCGAGCCCCTCGCGGTCGGCGTGCAGGAACAGGCGCAGGAGGTTGACCGGATCGGCCTCGAAGACCGCGGGGCCCTCGACGTGCAGGCGTCCGCCCTCGGCGTAGAAGCCCGGCGCCACCTCCCGTCGGCGGGAGCGGCCGCGGCCCGGCAGGAGGCGGGACAGGCCGCCTGGATGCGACTTGACCCGTTCCTCCTCCAGCTTGGCCGTGAAGACACGGGTCAGGGCGCCCACTTCCTTGGCGATCAGGAAGTAGCGCCGCATGAAGCGCTCCACAGCCGGGGCGTCGCCCCGGTCGCCATAGCCCATGCGCCGGGCGATGGCGGGCTGGAGGTCGAAGGTCAGCCGCTCCTCGGGCCGGCCGGTGGCGAAGTGCATGTGGCAGCGCACCGCCCAGAGGAAGTCGATGGACCGGATGAACCCGGCGACCTCCCGGCGATCGAACATGTCCAGCTGGATGACGCCGCTGGCCCGGTCGGCGCTGGCCACGGGATTGAGGTAGCGGGCGATCCAGAACAGGGTGTTGAGATCGCGCAGGCCGCCCTTGCCCTCCTTGATGTTGGGCTCGACCATGTAGCGGCTGGCCCCGGCGCGCAGGTGCCGCTCGTCCCGCTCCTTCAGCTTGGCGGCGACGAACTGGGCGCCCGTGCCGCGGATCACCTCGTCCTGGAAGCGGCGGATCAGGTCTTCAGCAAGAGCCGCGTCGCCGGTCAGGTGGCGGGCCTCGAGGATGGAGGTGCGGATCGTGAAGTCCTCACGCGAGAGCCGCAGGCACTCATCCACCGTCCGGGAGGCGTGGCCGACCTTGAAGCCCAGGTCCCACAGCGCATAGAGCATGAACTCGATCACGCTCTCGGCGTGCGGCGTCTGCTTGTAGGGCCGCAGGAACAACAGATCGAGGTCGGAGAAGGGCGCCAGGGCGCCGCGCCCGTAGCCGCCCACCGCCATCAGCGCCAGGCGCTCGCCCTCGGTGGGATTGCGGGCCCGGAAGACGTGGACGGTGGTGAAGTCATAGAGGGCGCTGACCACCTCGTCGGTCACGCCGGAGAGGAGACGGGCGGTCTCGATCCCGCCGGCGCCGTTCTCCAGCCGCTCCTTGGCGATCATCCGCCCGCGGAAGAGAGCCTGTCGCAGGATGTCGAGCGCCCGGCGCCTCTGCTCGGCCTCGTCGCCGATGGCGTCCAGGGCGGCGGCGGACAGGCGCGCGCGCAGGCTGACGCCGTCGAGGACGTGTTCCAGCCGGGTCGGGCGCAGGCGCTTGGACATCGGAACCGGATATAGCCGCTTTTCTCCGTCCGCGTCAGGGCCGGTGCAGCGAGGCGGGTCGCAATTGGCGTGGCGGGCGAGCTGGTGCATGATCCCCCCAGGACGGCGAAGGACCCCCTGAATGACCGGCGTTCCCGCCCTGGAGCTTGACGAACTGACCCGGACGTTCGGGGACCGGGCCGTTGTCGAGGCCCTGAGCTTCCGGGTGGAGCCGGGGGCCGTCTTCGGTTTCCTGGGCCCGAACGGCGCCGGAAAGACCACGACCCTGCGGATGATCCTGGGCCTTGTGGCCCCGACTTCAGGCCGGATGTCCGTCCTCGGTGCGAGCGACGGACGCCGGGTTCGCGACCGGATCGGCTTTCTGCCCGAGGAGCGCGGGCTGCACCCCCGCATGACCCCTCTGCAGGCGGCGGCCTTCCTAGGCGGCCTGAAGGGGGTCGCTCCGGCGATCGCCCGGCGCAAGGCCAGGACCATGCTGGAGCAGCTCGGCCTCGGCTACGCCGCGAACACCCAGATCCGGCGACTGTCGAAGGGCATGGCCCAGCAGGCCGCTCTGGTCTGCACCCTCATCCACGACCCGGAGCTGATCATCCTGGATGAGCCGTTCTCGGGCCTCGATCCCACGCACCAGCAAGGCCTTGAGGCGCTGATCCGCGAGCGGTCCGGCAAGGGCGCGACCATTGTCTTCTCGACCCATGTGATGTCCCACGCCGAGCGCCTCTGCGACCGGGTCCTCCTGCTGGCCGGCGGTCGCAAGGTGTTCGAGGGAACCGTCCAGGAGGCCCGAAGCCGGGCGCCCGGGCGGCTGGTGCTGGAAGGGGGGCTGGAGGTCACCGACATCCGCAGCCTGCCGGGTGTGGTCGCGGTCATCGCCGCAGGATCGGCCGCGAACGCAGAAGACCTTCGCCTGGAAGTCGAGCTGGCCCCCGGCGCCGAGGCGCATGAGACCCTCTCGGCCGCCTTCAGGGCGGGCCTCGGCGTAAGGCGGTTTGAATCCCGGGAGCCCGGCCTGCATGAAGCCTTCCTGCTGCTGACCGGCTCCGGCCCGCGCCTTCCGGAGGTTGCCGGCGCATGAGACGTCTTCTGCTCATCCTGAGGCGGGAGTACCTCGCCTACCTGCTGACCCCGGGCTTCTTCATCGCCCTTGTGACCCTGCCGCTGGTCCTCGGCGCGACCGCCGTCCTGCCCAGCCTCCTGTCTCGCCACACGCCGGCGCCCAAGGTGGCCATCCTGGATCTCACCGGGATCGGGGCGGAGGGGCCCGGGCGGTACCTGGAAGCGAAGATCCGGGAGGGCCGGACCCGGAATCTCCCCCAGGAACAGGCGGCTGTCCTGGCGCCTCCACCGCCAAGCCTGATCGGTGTCCGGACGCCGCAGGAGGCCGGCGAGCGCATACAGGCCTTCTATCGGGAGCAGGGTCCTGATGCGAACCCGCCGATCATCCTCGTGCTGGCGGGCGGGGCCGACGCCGTAGAGGCCAGGCTCTGGACGCCGAGGGCCCGACTGATCGACCTCTCCGGATCCCTGGAGGACGACCTTTCGGCGTGGTCCCGGGATCGGCGCATGACGGCCCTCGGCCTTTCCGGGGCGGACATCCGGCAGGTGTTCGAGGCGGGGATCGAGGTCGAGACCTACTCGCCGGAGTCCCGGACCGGGAGGGTGACCCTGACAGACCGGTTGCCGCAACTCGCCGCCCTGGGGGTCAGCTATCTCCTGGTCACCCTGATCCTCGCCGGCTCGGGAATGATCCTGACCAGCGTCGTCGAGGAGAAGTCCAGCCGGGTCATCGAGGTCCTCGTGACCTCAGCCCACCCCGCGGAACTCCTGCTCGGCAAGGTCCTCGGGGTGCTTTGCCTTTTCCTGACCGTCCTGGGCGTCCTGGCGGGCGTGGGAATCCTGGCGGCGGGCCAGCTGCCGGCCGGCGTCGCCCGGGAAGCGCTGGGGGTGGTCTTTGACAACGGACTCCTGGGCTGGGCGGCCCTCTTCCTGGCGTTTGGCTTCCTGCTTTACGGCTCGATCTTCGCAGGGCTCGCCGCCTTCTGTGAAACGCCCCGGGAGGCCCAGAGCCTCGCCACGCCCCTGAGCCTGATGATGCTGGTCCCACTGATCCTCGTGGTCTCCGCCCTGCAGGCTCCCGACTCGCCCTTTATCCGGGCCGCCGCCCTCTTCCCGCCCTTCACGCCCTTCCTGATGCTCCTGAG
>CANGRP010000099.1 GCA_947456005.1 Caulobacteraceae bacterium | reverse complement strand
GGCTGGGCATCTCCACCCCCATCCCCACCACGCCGGCCATGGCCCTGGGATCGGGACTGGTCACGCCGATGGACCTCGCCGAGTCCTATGGCGCCTTCGCCACGGGGGGTCGGCAGGTGGAGGCCTGGGGCGTCTCGCGGATCCGCACGGCGGGGGGGCGGGTGGTCTGGAGCCGTCCGGCGCCAACGGCCCCGAAGCAGGTGATCGACAACCCCGCCCTCTCCGACCTCAACCGCATGATGCGGCAGGTCGTGACTGCGGGAACCGGAACCCGGGCCGCTCTCCCCGGTCGCGACCTGGCCGGCAAGACCGGTACGACCTCGGCTTACCAGGACGCCTGGTTCGCCGGCTACACGGGCGGGATCGTCACCGTGGTCTGGCTCGGTCGGGACGACAACCGACCCATGAAGGGGGTGTCCGGGGGCTCCCTCCCGGCGGAGGTCTGGCGAAACGTCATGTCCGCGGCCGTGAAGCGGCTGCCCTCGGGCCCCATTCCTGCCGGTCCGCCGCCTCCGGAGCCCCCTCCCGATGCCCCCGCACTCGCCTCGCCAGCTGATGCGCCGGAGGTTCCGATGCCGGCGGCTCCGGCCCCCGAGACCGAGGAACCGCAATAAAGTTGAGGCCTTGCCGCATTGCACACTTGAGTTTCGGCCGTCCGGGACCTATCCTTTTCCCCCCACGGACGCTTGTGCCCGCGGTGTGATTCACGTCCCCAGCGCAGACCCGAGACCACCCGGTTATGGAAAAAGTCCCGATGACCGCCGAGGGCTACCACGCCCTCGACGAAGACCTGAAGCGTCTCAAGACGATCGAGCGCCCCTCTGTGATCGCCGCCATCGCCGAAGCCCGCGCGCACGGCGACCTGTCGGAGAACGCCGAGTACCATGCGGCTAAGGAGCGGCAGGGCTGGATCGAAGGCCAGATCGCCGACATCGAGGACCGGATGGCCCGGGCCCAGGTGATCGACGTGTCCAAGCTGTCCGGCAGCCAGGTCAAGTTCGGGGCCACGGTCTCGGTCGTCGACGAGGACACCGAGGACGAGGCTCGCTACCAGATCGTCGGCGAGCATGAGGCGGACGTGAAGTCCGGCAAGATCTCCATCACCTCCCCCATCGCCCGGGCCATGATCGGCAAGGAGACCGGGGACGTCGTCGAGGTCAACACGCCCGGAGGCGTCAAGGCCTACGAGATCGTCAAGGTGGAGTGGATCTAGGGCCCGCTGGCTCTTGGCCAACCCCCTTTCCATCTGGGCCGTGTCCGATGACAAGGCCGGGAACGCCGGCCCAGCCCTCGGCCTGGCGGAGGCCCTCGCCCGGCTGACGCCGGCCACGGTCAGCGTCCGCACCGTCCGGTGGAAGGGCCGTATGGGCCGCCTGCCCTGGTTTCTGAACCCCTTTCCCCTCACCGCCCTCGCCGGTGGAACAGGAATAGGCCCACCCTGGCCGGACGTCTGGATCGCCGCGGGCCGCGCCACCCTGCCTCTCTCGCTTGGCCTCCGGCGCTGGTCAGGGGGGAGGACCCTGGTGGTGCAGATCCAGAACCCCCGCGCGCCGCGCGCCGCCTTCGACCTGATCGTCGCCCCCCGCCACGACGGGATCACCGGCCCCAACATCCTGTCCATCACCGGCTCGCCGCACCGCGTCACCCCGGAGCGCCTTGCGGAGGCCGGCGCCCGGTTCGCCACCCTGACGGATCCCCTGCCCCGCCCCCGTGCGGCGCTGTTGGTGGGCGGACGCTCCAAGGCCCATGACCTTTCCGACGTCCGCGCCCGGACCCTGGCCACAGACCTTCGCCGGGCCGTGCTGGAGTCCGGCGGGGCGCTGATGACCACCTTCTCCCGGCGGACCCCGGACTCCGCCCGGCGCATCCTGACCGAGGCCCTGGCCGACCTGCCGGGGTTCATCTGGGATGGCCAGGGCGAGAACCCCTATTTCGGCATGCTCGCCGCCGCCGACGTCGTCCTCGTCACCGAGGACAGCGCCAACATGACCACGGAGGCCGCCGCAACGGGGCGGCCCGTCCTGATCCTGCCCATGGACGGGGGCTCGGCCAAGTTCGGCCGCCTCAAGGCAGACCTCGTCGAACGAGGCGTCGCGCGCGCCTTCGAGGGCCGGCTGGACCTGTTCGCCGCCGCGCCGCTGGAGGAGACCCGCCGGGCCGCCCGGGAGGTTCTGGATCTCGTGAAAGAGCGGATGGCGTGATGGCGCCCTTTCCGAAGCCGCGAAATCGCGCTCCCCTGTCCGCAAGATGATTCCCGAGACGCCGCGCGTGCTGTTCATTGCTGACGCCGGCCCCGAGGTCGGCGGCGGTCACCTGATGCGCAGCCTGACCCTGGCCGAGGCCCTCAGCGTGCGCGGTGCGGCCTGCGCCTTCCTCGCCTCGCCCCAGAGCGCGCCCCTTCTGGAGACCTTTGCTCCCGCCATGTCTCGCATCGAGGCGTCGGGCACGGACCGCAACGCCCTCGCCGCCGCCCTGGCCGGGCAGGGCTTCGACGCCTTGGTCTTTGATCATTACCGACTGGGCCGTCCCGACCATGACGCCCTGGCGGGCGGACGCGCCAGCCTGGTCATCGACGACCTGGCGAACCGGCCCCTCGGGGGCGATGTGGTCCTGGACTCCGGCCCGAACCGGCGGCCGGTGGACTACACCCTGCTGACCGACGGGGACACACGCCTGCTTCTGGGACCCGAGTTTGCTCCGGTGCGCAGCCGGTTCGCCGCCCTTCGCGCCTCCTCCCTCGCCCGCCGGGGTGGTCCCATCAGCCGGGTCCTCGTGACCATGGGGCTGACCGACGTCGGCGGCGTCACCAGCCGGGTCGTGGATCGACTGCGCCCGCGCCTGGGCGACGTGGCCATAGATGTTGTCCTGGGCGGCCAGGCGCCCAGCCTGAGGGCCCTCTCACGCATGTCCGGCCATGACCGGCGACTGAACCTGCACATCGACGCCACGGACATGGCCACCCTTCTGCACGACGCCGACTTCGTGATCTCCGCGGCGGGATCCACAGTCTGGGAGATCTGCACCCTTGGCCTTCCCGCCGCCATTGTGGTGGTGGCCGACAACCAGCGCGCCGCCGCCCAGGCTCTGACCGAGAGGGGGGCCGCCCTGGTGGTCGACGCCACAGCGCCCGCCTTCGAAGGCGCCCTTGATCGGGCGATCATGCGGCTGGTCACGGACAATACCCAGCGGGCCCATCTATCGGAGGCAGCCGCGGCCGTCTGTGATGGCCAGGGCGCGGGCCGGGCGGCGGAGGCCCTTCTCCAGGCGATCGCCCAGAAGACGCCGGCGCCCTGAGACCATTTCTCCGGGCGTCGCGGCTCATTCCTGGCGCCCCTGGTCTCCGGGGTGCAGCCTTGCGATCAAGCCTCGCCGCCGGAGTCGCATACGGCCTGAATCTGCCCTAAAGGGACGAAATGCCTGACTCCACGCCCCGCTCCGTCCGCTGCCTGATCGTCGGCTCCGGTCCCGCCGGTTACACCGCCGCCGTCTACGCCGCCCGCGCTCTCCTGAAGCCGGTCCTGATCCAGGGTCTCCAGCCCGGCGGCCAGCTCACCATCACGACCGATGTCGAGAACTATCCGGGCTTCGCCGATGTCATCCAGGGTCCCTGGCTGATGGAGCAGATGCAGGCCCAGGCAGAGCATGTCGGGACCGAGATCATCAATGACATCGTGCTGACCGCAGACCTGTCGGTCCGGCCCTTCCGGCTGACCTGCGACAGCGGCCAGGTCTGGTTGGCCGAGACCCTGATCATCGCCACCGGCGCCCAGGCCCGCTGGCTGGGCCTGGAGAGCGAGCAGCGCTTCCAGGGCTTTGGCGTCTCGGCCTGCGCGACCTGCGACGGCTTCTTCTATCGCGGCAAGGAGGTCGTGGTGGTCGGCGGCGGCAACACCGCCGTGGAGGAGGCCCTGTTCCTGACCAGCTTCGCCTCGAAGGTCACGGTCGTCCACCGCCGTGACAGCTTCCGGGCGGAGGCCATCCTGCAGGAGCGCCTGTTCGCCAATCCCAAGGTCGAGGTGGTCTGGGATCACGAGGTCGAGGAGGTGCTGGGCCAGACCGACCCGATGGGCGTCACCGGCGTGCGACTGAAGTCGACCCGGAGCGGCGAGACGCGCGAGCTGGCCTGCGACGGCGTCTTCATCGCCATCGGCCACGCCCCGGCCTCGGCCCTGTTCGCCGGCCAGCTGGAGATGGACGGCTCGGGATACCTGAAGGTGCAGGCGGGGACCGCCTCCACCGCGATCCGCGGCGTTTTCGCCGCCGGCGACGTGACCGACGACGTCTACCGACAGGCCGTGACCGCGGCGGGCATGGGCTGCATGGCGGCCCTCGAGGCGGTCCGTCTCCTGGCCGAGGAAGACCATGCCGCCAGCCGGGCGGCCGCCCAGTGACCCGCCTGGTCGTCAACGGCGGGCGGGCCCTTCGAGGGCGGATCACGCCCTCGGCGAACAAGAACGCCGTCCTGCCGGTGCTGTGCGCCACCCTGCTGACCGACCAGCCCGTGACCCTGCACCGGGTGCCGGACATCACCGACGTTCGGAAGATCCTCGACTTCTTCCGCAGCCTCGGGTCGACCGTGGACATGGATTTCGAGGCTGGGGTCCTGAAGGTCCGTCACGGCGAAGGGCTGGACCCCAAGGCGGCCCACCTGCCCCTGGGCATGCGCTCGACCCTGATGCTGATCCCGCCCCTGCTGCACAGGTTCGGGGCGGCGACAATCGAGGAAGACGCCACAGGCTGCACCCTCGGCGCCCGGGAGATCGACCCGCACATCGAGGTCCTCCAGACCTTCGGCGCGACCGTCCGCCGCGAACCCGACGCCCTGCACATCTCCGTGCCGGCAGGCTACCGGTCCGCAGATCACTGGCTGGACTACGCCTCGGTCACCACCACCGAGAACTTCATGCTCTGCGCGGCGACGGCGTCGGGCCGGTCCAAGCTGACCAACGCGGCGTGCGAGCCCCATGTCCAGGAGTTCTGCGCCTTCCTCGCCCTGATGGGGGCCCGGATCGAGGGCGTCGGCGGCTCACGGATCATCGTGGAGGGCGTCGAGCGCCTGTCCGGCGCCGAATTCACCTTTGCCGACGACTTCCACGAGGTGGCGACCTTCCTGGCCATGGGGGCGATCACCGGCGGGGAGGTCTCGGTGCGGAACGGCTCGGTGGAACAGTTCCCATTGCTGGACCGGACCTTCGCCAAGTTCGGGGTCGAGGTCACCCACGAGGGCGGATGGTCGACGGCGCGGGCGCCCCACGGCCTGAAGGTGCGAGAGCCCTTCACCTCGAACATCCTGACCAAGGTCGAGGCGGCGCCCTGGCCTTATGTTCCGGCGGACCTCCTGCCGATCTTCGTCGCCCTGGGCGTGCGGGCCGAGGGTTCGGTGATGTTCTGGAACAAGGTCTATGAAGGCGCCCTGGGCTGGAGCTCGGAGATCGGCAAGTTCGGCGCTCACGCCGTGCTCTGCGACCCGCATCGGCTGATCACCTATGGTGGCAAGCCGCTCATGCCGGCCACGGTGGAGAGCCCCTACATCATCCGGGTGGCCATCGCCCTCTTCATGCTGGCCGCCAGCATCGAGGGGCGCTCGACCATCCTCAACGCCGCCCCGATCCAGAGGGCCCACCCCCGCTTCGTCGAGAACCTCAACGCCCTGGGCGCCGACGTGGAGTGGGTGGCGGGCGACTGACCCCAAGGGAGGCTCCATGGCCGTCGAGATCCGTTACGCCCGCGCCGCCGACCATCCCGCCATCGGCGACATCCTCGACGCGGCCTTCGGGGGGACTGCCGAGCGTCGCATCGTCGAGCGCCTGCGCGCCGACGCCGAGGCCATGTTCGAGCTGGTGGCCCTGAAGGATGGGGACCTGGTGGGAAGCATCATGTTCAGCCGGCTCTGGGCCGACAGCATGAACCTCTATTCGGCCCTTGCGCCCCTGGCGGTCCGCCCGGACCTCCAGCGGACCGGCATCGGCTCGGCCCTGACCCTGCGTGGGCTGGAGGCCGCCCGGCATTTCGACGCCGCCGCCGTCCTCGTGCTGGGGCATCCCGAATACTATCCGAGGTTCGGCTTCTCAGCGGCTGCCACGGCCCGGGTCAGCGCGCCCTATTCCGGAAGCCCGGCCTTCATGGGGATCGCCCTGGTCGACGGCGCCCTGGATGAGCCGCTGATGGTGGCCTACCCCGACGCCTTCTCGGCGGGTCAGGGCTGAACCGCAGTCCCCGCCGAGGGGGTGGCCTCCCGGCGCTCCAGGTCCGCCAGGGCCTCGTTGATCCGGCGGATCTCCTCCGGCGTCGGACGACGACGAACCGGAGACAGCTGTCCCGGCGCCGGCAGGACGAGACCTCCCGAAGCCTCAGTCTCGGCGACCGTGTAGGTCCGGGTCTCGCCGGCAAGGGCGAGGGTGACGGTCCTGGGGGGCGGGGCTGCAAGGACCTCGAGCCCGGCCTGGGTGCGCGGATCGACGCCGCCGAGAATGGCGGGGGTCAGGAGGGCCTCCCCGCCGGCATAGCGCCCGCTGAAGGCGCTGGCTTCGCCGGAGGGTCCGGTCCAGCGGTAGAAGATGTGGGCGCCAATCTGGGCCAGCTTGACCAGGGTCGGGGCCCAGTACGGGGCGACGTAATCGGCGTGGTAGTGGGTGGCCGACCCGACCTCGCGCACCACATGGCCGGAGAGGGCGCGACGGGCGACAGCGTTGGCGGCGCTCCAGAGAGCCGGTTCCGGCGCCCTGCCGAGGGAGCCGTCGCAGGTAAAGGTGAACTGGCAGCCGGTGGTCCTGGCCGATCCCTGGTAGACCACGCCGCACACGGACTTGGGATACCCCGGGTGCCGCAACCGGTTCAGCACCACCTGCGCCACCGCCGCCTGGCCGAGTTCGGGCTCACGGGCGGCCTCGTAATAGACGGCCTGGGTGAGGCAGTCCAAGGCCCGACGGGGGTCGTCGCCGGCTCCGGACAGCCTGAACGCCGGCATCCTCGCCAGGGGCTCGCGGGAGACCGGGCGCAAGGCGTTGATCCGCCGGGCGTCTTCCGCCTCGACCACCGCCTCCGGCGCGCTGAGTTCAAGCCGCGGAGGACGGGTGAGGTCCAGGGTCTCCCAACCCGGGGTCAGGCCCAGCCAGGCCGGCGTCCCTCCCGGGCTCGCCGGATCGGCGAGGGCCCGCAGGGTGGGGGACAGGGAGGCGAAACGCGCCCGGAGGGACGGCTCGGAGAAGGCCCGCGCCACAGTCATGCCAGGACCGGCCAGATCGGCGGACGGTTCGGGCGGAACCCCGCGACCCGCGCCGGCGGCGCCGGGGCCAAGCACGCCCACAAGGGCGATCAGCGCGAGTGTTCGAACCGGCCTCAGGGCGGGAGCCTCCGATCTCAGAGCGGTGGGGCTTAGCACGAACGCCCCCCCGGATCACGCGCTCTTGTCCCGGGGGGACGCGCCGCCGCTTGCCAAGGCCGGTTTGCACACTCATATTGAGCGCAGGATATGCTCTAAATGAGCATAATAGGAGGAGGCGCCGGGCTCATCCGGCGCTTTCACCGCCCCTCTAATGCTCACTCTGAGCAAAAGGAGTGCGTCATGAGTCTCTCGGCCGCCGTCGTCGCCCACCTTCCCGGGTTCACCCCTGAAGTGCAGGCCGAGACCGCCGCGATCTGGGAGAAGGTGCGCCGGCATGTCACGCCGATGGAGTGGCGGTCCCAGGCCCCCCTCATCTCGGCGATCAACAAGCTCAAGCGGGAGCGCCGGGCCGTGATCCTGGCCCACAACTACATGACCACGGACATCTTCCATGGGGTGGGAGACTATGTCGGCGACAGCCTGGGCCTGGCGCGCGAGGCCGCCCGGGCCGACGCTGACATCATCATCCAGGCCGGCGTGCACTTCATGGCCGAGACCTCCAAGATCCTGTCGCCGGACAAGCGGGTCCTGATCCCCGACCTCCGGGCCGGTTGCAGCCTCGCCGCCTCGATCACCGCCGAGGACGTCCGCCTGATGCGCCAGCGCTATCCGGGGCTGCCGGTGGTGACCTACGTCAACACCTCGGCCGAGGTGAAGGCCGAGACCGACATCTGCTGCACCAGCGCCAACGCCGTCCAGGTCGTTGAGAGCGCCGCCCGCGAATGGGGGGTGAACCGGGTCATCCTCATTCCTGACGAGTTCCTGGCCCGCAATGTCGCTCGCCAGACCGAGGTGGGGATCATCGCCTGGCGCGGGCGGTGCGAGGTGCACGAGCAGTTCACCGCCGAGGACATCCGGGAGATCCGGCAGGCCCACCCCGGCGCCGAGATCCTGGCCCATCCGGAGTGCCCGGCCGAGGTGATCGCCGAGGCGGACTTCGCCGGGTCGACGGCGGCCATGAACGACTATGTCCTGAGCCGCAAGCCGCGCCAGGTGGTGCTGATCACCGAATGCTCCATGGCCGACAATGTGGCGGCGGACGCCGTTGAGACCGAGTTCGTCCGGCCCTGCAACCTCTGCCCCCACATGAAGCGCATCACCCTGGGGAATATACTGGAGGCCCTGGTCGAGGACCGGCACGAGGTCACGGTGGATCCCCAGGTCGCCGCGCGCGCGAGGGGCGCCGTCCAGAGGATGATCGATCTTCCGCCCCCCGCCATCCCGGCCCGCTACGACCTGGTCCGCGCCCGCCATCACGTCGATGTCGAGCTGATCTGACGATGGACACCCAACACTTCGACGGCGTCCTGGTGATCGGCGGAGGCCTCGCTGGACTCTCGGCCGCCCTGGCCGCCGCGCCGCGCCGGGTGCGCCTTGTGTCGCCGGCCCCGCTGGGGGAGGCCTGCAGCTCGTCCTGGGCCCAGGGAGGCGTC